>CAXTJW010000514.1:0-2821 GCA_964244305.1 uncultured Acetobacteraceae bacterium | reverse complement strand
TGCTGGCCGATCTCGGTGATCACCGGCCGGTCGACCGCGCTGTGCTCGAAGTTGAAGGTGTCCGCCAGCGGCTGAGCCGGATATTGGATCAAGTAGTGCCCATGCACGACATGAACGTCGCGGATGCGGATCACATACTCGTCCGGGCAGGCGATCGTGGTGCGGACCAGTTCGTCCGGAAGCCATGAGGCGACGTTTGGGTCGCGGGTCCGGTAGTTGAACAGCCGCGGCGGACCCTGGGATGCATAGGACCGGTCCGGCACCGTCAGCACGACCTCGTGCGGCACTTCGGTATGCCGGTATAGCCGCATCGAGGGCAGCGCCGGGCCGAGATCAATTCCAGTCAAAGGCGAACACCTCGTAGCCGAACAGCGACGGAGCAAATCGCAATGTGCGGTTATGCTCGTGCAGCGCCCGCGATTTGCCGATGTAGGGCAGCGCGGCCGGGTCCTCCAGCATCGCGTGAACGCAGGCCAGAGTGGCCGCGTGCATAACCCGGTGGCACAGGAACAGCTTGTTCCCCGCAGAGGCGAACGGCGCCAGGGCCGTGCCTGCGCCGAGAAAATAGCGGGCCAGCCCCTCCATCACACCCGGCGTCTGGGCGTTGAACACGTCGTCCGCCGCGACGATCGTCCGCTCGCCCAGCAGGGCCTCCGCCAGCGCCAGATCATGCAGAACGTCCTCCGCCAAATGCCCGGCGTCGACGCTGATGAAGCTATAGCCGCCGGGGCACAGCGCCCGCAGCGCGTCCGCGCCGACATCCGCGGTGAACGCCACCAGCAGCGTCGGCGCCGTCGAGCCCGGCGCCATCGCCATGATCGTGGCCGCCGCGGCGTCGCGCGCATAGTCCCGGTCGGCGGGCGGTATCTGCTCGCCGACGCGGGAGGTGAACGCGTCGACCCCCACCACAGGCGCGCCGGTGCCCTGCGCCAGGCTGGCCAGCAGGCTCAGGTACTTGCCCTTGAACACGCCAAGCTCCAGCAGGCCGGTGACGGCCTGCGCGGCCCGCTGCCACTGGAACAGCCGGCGCGTGAGGTCGGCGGCCTCGTCCGCCATCCAGCCCTCGATGCCGCGAAACGCGTCGAGGTCGATCTCCGGCGTCACGGGCACAGGCGTCACGGGCAGAGGCGTCACGGGCACAGGCATCGCCGGCGGCACGCTCCGATGGCGCGCGACAAGGCAGGCAAATAGCGGCTCGGCCTTCCCGCTCCGCTCCGCCTGCCGCTCCAGCCGCATGATCCCGTCGATCAGCGCGTTGTCGGCGGCGTCGTCCGGATCGAAGTTGTGCACGATGTCCAGCAGCACCTCGAACGACAGGCTCATGCCCATCGGCACCACCTCCACGTCGAAGAACTGGCGCATGACCGGGATGATCTCGGCCGACCGCGCCGCCTCGCTCGGGTCATGCTGCAGATAGAGCTCGATCGGACGCCGCCGAATTGCCGTCTTCGACACGCCGAACCGGTCGAGCCGTTTCGCCGCCGGCAGAGTCTTCAGCGCCCGGTTCATGGCCGCGATATGCGCGTCCGCATACTGCATGCGGGACGGGCCGATGTAGTCGCTGGCGAACAGCACGCCGCCGGGGCGCAGGGTAGCGGCGACCTGTCCGAACAGGTGCTCCAGGTTCTCGATATGGTGCAGGGCGTGGCTGGCGTAGACGAAATCGTACTGGTTGCGCGCCATCACCCAGCTGTTGCCGTCGAGCAAGTGGAACCGCAGCGTGCGCAGACCCTGGTCGCGCGCCTTGGCCTGCGCGGCCGCGATCGCGCCCTCGGCGATGTCGAATGCGTCGATACGCGCGCAGGTGCCGGCCTCGATCAGGCCGAAGGCAAGGTCGCCGCTGCCGCAGCCGATCTCCAGCGCATGCTGCGCCGGCGCCGGCATCCGCGCCCGCATCCACGAGAACGGGTCGAGCCCGCCGAGATAGGCGTCATACAATCCGGCCCGCAGCCGCGGGTGGTCGATCGCATACATCCACGCCGCACGACCCGGCGCGCTGCGCTGCTCGAGGCAAGCGGTCCAGAACTCGGAGCTCTTTTCGGTGTCGAGCGGCATAGGAGATCGTTGCACTACCAGCGTCGTTTGTCAGCCCCGGATTGCGCCACGACGCCCGTTCATGGCGACCTGCGTGCCCGTCGCGTCCTTATTGCACCCACCCGCTCATCACAGGCGCGCCTCGTAGCGCTGGACGAGCCGGGTCGCCGGAAACAGCAGCGCGAAATAGATCAGCGCCACCACCGTATACACCTCGAGCGGCCGATAGGTGTCGGCGGTGATCAGCGTGCCCTGATACAGCAGGTCCGGCACCGCGATCGTGCTCACCAGTGAAGTGTTCTTGAGCTGGATGATCGACTGGTTCATGAACGGCGGCACCATGCGCCGGACCGCTTGCGGCAGCACGACGTGGCGCATCACTCCGCCCCGGCGCATGCCGAGCGCCCGCGCTGCGTCCCACTGCCCGGCCTCGATCGAGACGATGCCGCCGCGAAAGATCTCCGCATAGAACGCGCCGGTATACAACGACAGCACGAGCGTCGCGGCGACGGCGGCCGGGAGCTGGATGTCGAGGATCACGGGAAGCGCGTAGTAGAACCAGACGATCTGCACCAGCAGCGGGGTGCAGCGGAAAATCTCGATGAACCCAACAAGCGGCGCATTCAACCACCATGAACGGGACAGCCGGCCAAGCCCGAGCGCCAGGCCGATCACCAGCCCAAGGGCGACCGTACCCAGCGTGTAGGCCAACGTATAGGCGATCCCGGTTAAGAAAAGGTTCGTGTAGCGGAGCAGGAAGCCGAAGCTCCATTGGTAACCCACGCCT
>CAXTJW010000513.1:0-2832 GCA_964244305.1 uncultured Acetobacteraceae bacterium | reverse complement strand
GTGCAGGCGGTGCCGATGGCGGCCGACACCGGGCCGATCGGCGGCGACCTGAGCCACGAGTTCCACATCCTGGCGCCCACCGGCGAAAGCCAAGTGTTCTACGACGCCGAGGTCGAAGGCATCAGCATCGGCACCGACGACGTCGACCACACCGACCCCGAGCAGCTCGAACGCTTCTTCGCCGCCGTCACCACGCCCTATGCCGCGACGGACGAGAAGCACGACCTCGCCGCCTGGGAACGCGTGCCCGCCGAGCGCCGCCGCGAGGGCCGCGGCATCGAGGTCGGCCAGATATTCAACTTCGGCACCCTGTATAGCGAACTGGTCGGGCTGCATGTCGCCGGGCCCGATGGCGCGCCGGTCGCGCCCAACATGGGCAGCTACGGGATCGGTGTATCCCGCCTGGTCGGGGCCTTGATCGAGGCGCACCACGACGACGCCGGCATCATCTGGCCCGACAGCGTCGCCCCGTTCCGCGCCGCGATCCTGAACCTGAAACAGGGCGACGCGGCCACCGGCGCACTGTGCGAGAAACTCTACGCCGCCATGGCCGGCAACGCGCTGTATGACGACCGCGAGGAGCGCGCGGGGGTGAAATTCAACGACGCCGACCTGATGGGCCATCCATGGCAGGTCATTGTCGGCCCGCGCGGGGCCGCCGCCGGCACGGTCGAATTGAAGCGCCGTGCCACCGGCGAACGGCTGGAGCTTTCACTGGACGCGGCACTCGCCCATATAGCGTAACATGTTCGGACCTTTTGAGCGTGCCGTAGCCGGGCGCTATCTGCGCGCACGCCGGGGTGAGCGTTTTGTGTCGGTGATCGCCGGGTTCAGCCTGGTGGGGATCGCGCTGGGCGTCGCCACGTTGATCATCGTGATGTCGGTGATGGGCGGGTTCCAGGTGGACCTGCTGAACCGCATCCTCGGCTTCAACGGCCACCTCGGCGTCTATCCCGCGGGGACGGCGTCGCTCACGGACTACGAGGCCGCCACGGCGCGCGTCCTCACCGTGCCCGGCGTCGTCTCCGCCGTGCCGGTCGTGGACGGCCAGGTGCTGTTGACCGGGCCGCGCGGGCAATCAGCCGGCGGCCTGGTGCGCGGCATCCGGCCCAACGATTTCCGCAACATGCACGCCGTCAGCGACAACATACGCGCCGGCTCGCTCGACGACTTCCACGGCGAGGACGCGATCGCGGTCGGCGTCGGCCTGGCGCAGAAATTCGGCCTAAGCGTCGGCAGCCCGCTCACCCTCGTGTCGCCGCAGGGCGCCGCGACCGCGTTCGGCACCATCCCCCGGGTACGCGCCTACCGGGTGGCGGCGGTGTTCCAGGTCGGCATGAACGAATACGACACCTCGTTCGTGTTCCTGCCGATCGAGGCCGCCCAAATCTTCTTCCAGCAGCCCGGCGCCGCCTCGCACATCGAGGTCATGGTCGCCGACCCGCAGGACGTCGGCACGATCGGCCGCGGCATCACGGCGGCGCTGTCCGGCACGCCGGTGCGCGTCATCGATTGGCAGCAGAGCAACAACAGCTTCTTCGCCGCGGTCCAGGTGGAGCGCAATGTCATGTTCCTGATCCTGACGCTGATCATCCTGGTGGCGGCGTTCAACGTCGTGTCGTCGCTGATCATGATGGTGAAGGACAAGACGCGCGACATCGCCGTGCTGCGCACCATCGGGGCCGGGCGCGGGGCCGTGATGCGCATCTTCCTGATGTGCGGCGCGAGCGTCGGCATCACCGGCACGCTGGTCGGCGTGCTGCTGGGCGTGCTGTTCTGCCTCAATATCGAGACCCTGCAGCACTGGGTCGAGGCCGCGACTGGGGCCAGCGTGTTCAATCCCGAGGTATACTACCTCGCCCATTTGCCGGCGAAGCTGAATTGGCACGAGGTATTGCAGGTGATGCTGATGGCGCTGGGCCTGTCGCTGCTCGCGACCCTGTATCCAAGCTGGCGCGCCGCGCGGACCGACCCGGTCGAAGCGCTCCGGCATGAGTGATCCGCTGGTGCTGCAAGGCGTCAGCCGCGCCTATCGCAGCGGCGACGCCGAGCTGCATGTGCTGCAGGGCGCCGACCTCACGCTGCATGCCGGCGAGATCGTGGCGCTGGTGGCGCCGTCCGGGACCGGCAAGAGCACGCTGCTGCATCTGGCGGGCCTGCTGGAGCGTCCGGATAGCGGCGTGGTGATGGTGGACGGGCGGGACGCCGGGCAGTTGCCGGACGCGGACCGCACGGCGATCCGTCGCGACCGCATCGGCTTCGTGTATCAGGCGCACCACTTGCTGGCCGAGTTCACCGCGGTCGAAAACATCGTGCTGCCGCAGATGGTCGCGGGCAAGCCGCGGCGGGCGGCGCGGGAGCGGGCGATGGCGCTGCTGACCGCATTCGCGCTGCCGGCGCGCGCCGGGCACCTGCCGGGCAAGCTGTCCGGCGGCGAGAAGCAGCGGGTCGCCATCGCACGCGCCTTGGCCAACGCGCCCGGCGTATTGCTCGCGGACGAGCCGACCGGGAACCTCGACGTCGGCACCAGTAACGTCGTGTTCGAGGAGCTGCTGCGCATGGTGCGGTCCGAGGGCGTGGCTGCCTTGATCGCCACGCACAACCCCGACCTGGCCAGCCGCATGGACCGCCGGGTAACCTTGCGCGACGGGCGAATCGAGGAGTTTTGATGCCATACGCCGACTTCGTGCACCTGCGGGTCCACTCCGCCTACTCGTTGAGCGAGGGCGCGATCAAGGCCGACAAGATCGCCGCCGCGGCGCTGGAGGCCAAGATGCCGGCGGTGGCGATCACCGACACCGGCAACCTGTTCGGCGCGCTGGAGTTCAGCCA
>CAXTJW010000512.1:0-2841 GCA_964244305.1 uncultured Acetobacteraceae bacterium | reverse complement strand
CAGCACGTTCTTGTTGATGCTGCTCGGGTCGATGTCGGCGTGGATCTTGCGGCTGCCGGGGCTGAAGGCGTTGATCCGTCCCGTCACCCGGTCGTCGAACCGTGCGCCGATGTTGAACATGACGTCGCAGTCATGCATCGCGTGGTTGGCCTCGTATGTGCCATGCATGCCCAACATGCCCAGGAATTGCGGATCGTTCGAGGGATATGCCCCCAGGCCCATCAAGGTGCTGGTGCACGGCATGCCCGTCGCACGCACGAACGCGATCAGCGCAGCCGTCGCTGCGTCGCCGGAGTTGATGACCCCGCCACCGCTATAAACGATCGGCCGCTTCGCCGACTTCAGCAGCCGCACGGCCTCATGGATGCGCGCCGGATCGGGCTGGGTGACGGGCCGGTAGCTGCGGTGCGGTTCGGCCGATGCCGGCTGATACGGCGCCGGCGCGATCAGGATGTCCTTCGGCAGGTCGATGACCACCGGGCCGGGCCGGCCGCTGCGGGCGACGTAGAACGCCTCGTGAACGACGCGGGCCACGTCCTCGGACCGCTTGATCAGGTAATTGTGCTTGGTCGCGGGCCGGGTGATGCCCGTCGTGTCGGCTTCCTGGAACGCGTCGTTGCCGATCAGGTGCGTCGGCACCTGGCCCGTGAGGCAGACGATCGGGATGCTGTCCATCAGCGCGTCCACCAAGCCGGTCACCGCGTTGGTCGCGCCGGGACCGCTGGTGACGAGCACGACGCCGACCTTGCCGGTGCTGCGCGCATAGCCCTCCGCCGCGTGCACCGCCGCCTGCTCGTGCCGCACCAGGATGTGGCGGATGCTGTTCTGCTGGTAGATCGCGTCGTAGATCGGCAGGACCGCCCCGCCGGGATAGCCGAAAATGACCTCGACCCCCTGATCGCGTAGTGCACGCAGCAGTATCTCAGCGCCGGATTGCTGCAGGGTCGCCGTCATCGTCTCTCTCCTTATTGCCCGGCCATCGCATCATTCGTCATGCGGCGTCAACCGGCAAACTTAACGAAACGCATTAAACCACACCATTCGCTTTCCGAAAATTGCGTTTTGGCCGCCAATCGCGCATGGATCACATGCGTTGCGCACGGGTCGACGATGGCGCGATGCCGGAACCACGTCGATTGCCGCTTGGTATACTGCCCCGTCGCCAGCAGCGTCCGCCGTTCCGCCTCCATCAATGTAAGCTCGCCGCGTTGATACGCCAGCAGTTCCGGCACGCCATGTGCCCGCATGGCCGGCAGTGCCGGGTCGAGCGCCAGACGCGACAGCGCCGCCACCTCATCCGATGCGCCCGATTCCAGCATCGTTGCAAAACGCGACGCGATTGCCTCGCGTAAACTTTCGCGTGATGGGTTCAAAAGCACCATCCGGAACCGGCGGTCCCGCGCCGGCCGCGCCGCCGCGTGCCACTCCGCCATGCCGCGCCCGGTGCCCCGCCATACTTCCCATGCCCGCGCCAGCCGCTGGCCGTCGCTCGGGCGCAGCGTCGCCGCCGTCGCCGGATCGGCTTGCCGTAGCCGCTCGTGCAGCGCCGCGGGGCCGAGCTCCGCAAGCAGGGCGCGCGCCTCCGTCCGTGCGGCCGTGCCGGGCTCGGGAATGTCGGCGATTCCTTGGGTCAAAGCCGAAAGATACAGCCCGGTGCCGCCGCACAGGATCGGCACCCGTCCTGCCGCCCGTGCCGCGTCCATTGCCGCCAGGGCCTCGTGCCGCCACCACGCGGCGCTGCCGGGCTCTGCGGCTGCGCGTATGCCATAGAGCGCGTGCGGCGCGGCCTGTTCCTCCGCAACGGTCGGCCGGGCAGTCAGGATGCGCAGCTCGCGGTAAACCTGCATCGAGTCGGCATTGATCACGACCCCGCCCAGGCACCGCGCCAGTTCCAGCGCCAGCGCCGACTTGCCGCTGCATGTCGGGCCCGCGACGATCAGCGCTATAGGCGACGCGTCAGCTTGCTCCATCCCGCAACCCCTGCCATCCCTTCGCCATGCACGTCCTCACCCTCATCGCACCCCAAGGCTCCGGCGCGCTCACGCCCGCGCTGATCGTCCGCGTGGCCGAGGCGGTGCGCGGCGGCCCGTCCGTCATCCTATCGCAGGGCGAGGCGGTCGACATCCCGGTCGCCGAGCTTCCGAGCCCGGCAACGGTCCATGCAGCGCTCGACGCCGCCCCGGTCGACGCAGCCGTCACCGCCGCCGCCGGACGCCGCAAGCGCCTGCTGATCGCCGACATGGACAGCACCATCGTCACGACGGAGACGCTCGATGAACTCGCCGCCCATGCCGGGCTGTATGAGCATGTGGCCGCCATCACCCGGCGCAGCATGAACGGCGAGATCGACTTCGCCACCGCGTTACGTGAGCGCGTCGGGCTATTGCGCGGCCTGCCGCTCGACGCTCTGGCGCAGACATGGGCCGCAACCAGCCTGATGTCCGGCGCCGCCGAGCTGGTCGCCACCATGCGTGCGAACGGGGCCACGGCCGCGCTGGTGTCGGGCGGCTTCACCTACTTCACCGGCCGGGTCGCGGACCGGCTCGGCTTCGACGTCCACCGCGCCAACACGCTGCTCGACGACGGCCTGGCGCTCACCGGGGAGGTCGGGGAGCCCATCCTGGACCGGGCCGCGAAACTCGATGCATTGCAGGAGCTTGCGGCGGCACGCGGCCTCGACATGGCCGATTGCCTGGCCGTGGGCGACGGGGCGAACGACCTTGGGATGATCCGCGCTGCCGGGCTGGGCGTCGCCTTCCATGCCAAGCCGATCGTCAGCGCCGAGGCGCGGGTCCGCATCGACCACTGCGGCCTGCGCGCCCTGTTGTTCATGCAGGGCTA
>CAXTJW010000511.1:0-2853 GCA_964244305.1 uncultured Acetobacteraceae bacterium | reverse complement strand
CGATGCCCTGAGCAAACTGCTGCCCGGCCCGGACGCGGCCTATGTCGTGGACGAAGCGAAGATCAACGCCAACCTCGGCGACTGGACGGAGAAGTTCAACGCCGTCATCGGCAAATAGGCCGCATGACTGGCGCCTGTCAGCTCGACATCACGGGACTGCGCAAGACCTACGGCGCGACCGTCGTGGTCGATGGGATCGAGCTGACGGTGCCCCGCGGCGAGACCTTGGCGCTGCTGGGGCCGTCCGGCTGCGGCAAGACCACGGTGTTGCAAGCCATCGCCGGGTTCGTGACGCCGGACGGGGGCGACATCCGGCTCGACGGCGCCTCGCTCCTGGCCACCCCGCCGGAGCGCCGGGCACGGCAATGCTGTTCCAACACTATGCGCTGTTCCCGCATATGAGCGTGGCGGAGAATGTCGGCTTTGGCCTGCGCATGGCACGCACGCCCAAGCCGGAGGCGGGACGGCGGGTGCGCGATGCGCTGCAAATGGTGCGGATCGAAGCATTGGCCGACCGGCGGCCCGGCCAGCTCTCCGGCGGGCAGCGGCAGCGCGTGGCCTTGGCGCGGGCGCTGGTGACGGCGCCGCGCCTGCTGCTCCTGGACGAGCCGCCGGGCGCGTTGGACCAGAACCTGCGCGAGGAGATGCAGGCCGAACTGCGCAAGCTGCAACGCCGGCTCGGCCTGACGACCGTGATGGTCACGCATGACCAGAACGAGGCGGTCGTGCTGGCCGACCGGATCGCCGTGATGCGGGCCGGACGCATAAAGCAGTCGGGCACCCCGCTCGAAATCCACGACAGGCCACGCACAGGCTACGTCGCAGGCTTCACCGGGGTGGAGAACATGCTCGCGGCCGAAGGGCAGGCCGATGGCCGGGTGGCGCTTGGCGGCAGCGCGATCCCGGGGCTGCACGGCCCAGCGGGACCGGTGACCATCGCGGTTCACGCCAGCTCCATCCTGCTCGGCCCGGCCACGTCGGCCGCCGGGTTGGCCGGCACCGTCTCTTTCATACAGGTGCTGGGTGCCACGATACGGTATGAAGTCCGGCTTCCCGGGGGACAGACGGTCATCGTCGACGAGCCGCGGCGCGGCACAACCGGGCTCGCCATGGGAGCAGCCGTTATGCTGGACCTGCCGCCGGACCGGTGCACCGTGCTCGCCGCCTTGCCGGGCTGAGCTTTGCGCACCCGTACCGCCGCGGCGCTATCGGCCCCCGCCATCCTGGTCGTCTTGCTGTTCGCAGTGGTGCTGATGTCGTTCGCGAGCGTCAGCCTGCTCCGGGTCGATCCTGGGGGCGCTGTCTTCCGGGGACCACCCGGCTGGTCGAATTATGCTCGGTTGCTGAGGTCGAGTGAGGCCTGGCACTCCGTCGGCAACACGCTGCGGCTTTCGGGCACCATTACGCTGCTCTGCCTTCTGCTCGGCTTCCCGCTGGCGCGTCTGCTGGCCCGCTCACCATCGGCGGGGCTGCGGCGGACCATACTCTTCTGCCTGGTGGCGGCCTTCCTTTCCGGCGGAGTCACGCGCGGGTATGCATGGCTGGTGATCCTGGGCAATCGCGGCCTGGTCAATCAGGCCGTCCAAGCCTTGGGCCTGCCACGGCTGGCGTTGATCAACAACGAGACCGGCGTGGTCATCGCCATGCTGAACTTTACCCTGCCGTTCTTCGTCTTGACCCTGTTCGGCGCATTGCGTGCAATCCCGGCCACGCTGGAGCGGGCTGCGCGCAACATGGGCGCCTCGTGCATGCGGAGCTTCCTGCACGTGACCTTGCCGCTCTGCATGCCCGGCATCGCAGCCTCCACCTTCCTGTGCTTCGCGTTGTCGCTCGGGGCGTTCCTGTTTCCGCAGATGCTCGGGGGCGGCCGGGTACAAGTGCTGGCGACCGTGATCTATGACCGCATCCAGACCAGCTACGACATCCCCGCCGCAGCGGCGCTGGCGATGATGTTCCTGGTGCTCATGGTCCTGCTGCTGGTCCTGCTCGCCGCCGCGCGCCGCCTCATCGCCCGGCCGGCCGCATGAGGCGCATCGATCATGCGCGGCCGGTTTCACGGATCATCGCGGTGCTTGGCCTGATCACGCTGGCCTTCACCGTGGCCCCGTTGCCCATCATCGTGCTCTCGGCGTTCAGCCGCGGCAATTACCGTCTGCTCGAGGGTGGGATGCCGACGTTACGCTGGTTCATCTTGTTCCTGGAGAACGACCGCTTCATGGCCGCCCTAGGCAATTCCGTGGCGATCGCGGCGATCACCACGGTGGCGACGCTCGTGATCGCCGTGCCGACTGCGGTCGCCACGGTGCGCGGCCAGCTGCCGGGGCGCCAGGCACTGCTGACACTGGTTTCGTTGCCGCTCCTTGTGCCCGGCGTGATCGTCGGCACGGCGGCATTGAGCTTCGTCGCGCAGACCGGTATCGGCCCCGGGTTCTGGCCGATCACGGTGGCCATGATCTGCGCTGCCCTGCCGCTGGCGCTGCGGCCACTGATCGCCAACCTGCTCGGGCTCGACGCCGACGAAGAGAAGGCGGCCCGCAACCTGGGTGCATCGCCCTGGCAGGCATTCCGGCTGGTGACCTTGCCGCAGATCGTGCCGGGCCTGCTGGCGGGCGGAACCTTCGCGTTCATCGAGGCCATGGACAATTTTTCCATCGCCGCCTTCCTCACCAACATAAGCACCACGACGCTGCCCATCGAGGCCTACAGCTACATCCGCGAGATCGACGACCCGACGGTGGCGGCGATGGCGTCGCTGCTGATCGGGCTAAGCGTGCTGCTGGTTGCGGCGCTCGACCGGGTGCTCGGTCTGGACCGCTTCCTGGATACGCCGTGAGGGAGAGTGACGCCGGCTTG
>CAXTJW010000510.1:0-2855 GCA_964244305.1 uncultured Acetobacteraceae bacterium | reverse complement strand
CATGAATACTGGCTCGTCGATCCCCTGGACGGCACGCGGGAGTTCGCCGCCGGGCGGGACGAGTTCACCGTGAACATTGGCCTGGTGCGCGACGGCCGGGCGGTGCTGGGCGCGGTCGGCGTGCCGGCGTTTGGCGAGCTGTTCGGCGGCGTGATCGGGCCGACGGCGGCGACCACGCGCGCGTGGAAGCGCAGCACGGCCGGGGAGCGCGCGATCCGCGCCCGCAGGCCGCCCGATGACGGCATGCATGTGCTGGCGAGCCGGCACTACGCCGCCGACCCGCGGCTCGAGCAGTTTCTGCGCGGCCGGCCGGTGGCCAGCATGACGAGCATGGGGTCGGCGCTGAAGATCGTGCGGCTGGCGGAAGGCGCCGGGGACCTGTATCCGCGGTTCGGCCGCACGATGGAGTGGGACACCGCCGCGCCGCACGCCGTGCTGGAAGCAGCGGGTGGCCAGGTGCGCGACATGGCGGGTGCGGTCCTGCGTTATGGCAAGCCTGGCTGGGAGAACCCAGCGTTCGTCTGCATTGGCCGCGAATGATCGGCTGCGAGTGACGGAGCGGCTGCGCAACGACGACGCCGGGATCGCGCGTGCCGCCGAGCTGCTGCGGTCCGGCGAGCTCGTGGCGTTCGGGACGGAGACGGTCTATGGCCTCGGGGCCGACGCCACCAATGCGCGCGCGGTCGCGGCGGTGTTCGACGCGAAGGGGCGGCCGCATTTCAATCCGCTGATCTCGCATTACCCGGACGCGGACGCTGCGTTCCGCCATGTCGAGGCACCGGCGATGGCGCGGGAGTTGGCGGCGCGGTTCTGGCCGGGGCCGCTGACCTTGGTGCTGCCGCGGCGGGTGACCTGCCCGGTGGCGCTGCTGGCCGGGGCCGGGCTGGACACGCTCGCGGTCCGGGTGCCGGCGGGGGAGACGGTGCGGGCGCTGCTGCGGCGGGTGGGCCGCCCGGTTGCGGCGCCCTCGGCCAACCGGTCCGGGCAGGTTTCGCCGACGACGGCGGCGCATGTGCTGGCCGGGCTCGATGGCCGGATCGCGGGGGTGCTGGACAGCGGCGCATGCGCGGTCGGGATCGAGAGCACCGTGCTGGACCTTGCGGCGGGCGGGCCGTTCCTGTTGCGGCCCGGGGGCGTTTCGCTGGATCAGCTTGAGGACGCGATCGGGCCGGTTGGCCGCGGCATCACGCCGCTCGCTGCCGAGGCTCCGCGCACGCTGCGGTCGCCGGGCCTGCTGGTTTCGCACTATGCGCCGCTGCTGCCGGTGCGGCTCGGGGCGGCGTCGGCCGGGTTGGGGGAGGCATTGCTGGCGTTTGGCCCGGCGCCAGCGGGGGCCGGGTGCGTGTTCCAGTTGAGCGAGGCGGGGGATTTGGTCGAGGCGGCGTCCCGGCTGTTCGCCGGGCTGCGCTGGCTGGATGAGGAGGGGGCGCGGCTGGGTTTGGCGGCCATTGCGGCGATGCCGGTGCCGTCGAATGGGCTGGGCTTGGCGATCAACGACCGGCTGCAGCGGGCGGCGGCGCCTCGGGGGTGATTGTGCCGTCGATCATCGGCGGGGCGATGCTGCCTTGCGCAAATTGAGGGAACTGGCGCCGCAAGTGTCGCGGACTTGGGCATGCTGGCCCAATCGAGGTGAACCTCGGTCGACTGGGCACACAGATATCAACAGTTGAAAATTGCACGTTCGTTTCATTGCGTCGAGCTAGGGGCAGATGATGAGGCTCCGCCCACCACTATCTTTTGCGGCATGAATGACACCGCTTAGCGGCGCAGCATCGCACCAACGCCCCTTGACGTTACGGCCTGCGGAGGCGAGGTCGGGTGGTGCCTGGCAAGCGACCAGGACCTGAGGGGAACCGCCGTGCCCGATACATCGATCGCAATGCCGGACCTGCTGCCCGCGTTGCTCGCCGTCGTGGGGGAGCGTGGGTTGCTGACCGCGCCGCATGACATCGCGCCATACTGCGAGGACTGGCGTCGGCTCTATCAGGGCCACACCCCGGCCGTCGTGCGCCCGGCCGATACCGCGGAGCTTGCCGCCGTCATCCGGCTCTGCGCGTCGCGCGGCGTCCCCGTGGTGCCGCAGGGGGGCAATACCAGCATGGTCGGCGGGGCGACCCCGTCCGGCGACGGCAGCCAGATCGTGCTGTCGTTGGCGCGGATGAACCGGGTGCGGTCGGTGGATCCGGTCGACATGACGATGGTGGCCGAGGCCGGCGTGCCGTGGCGCACGGCGCAGGACGCGGCGGCGGCGGCCGGGCGCCTGTTGCCGCTGTCGATCAGCAGCGAGGGCACGGCGCAGGTCGGCGGCATATTGTCCGCCAACGCCGGCGGCAACAACACCCTGCGCTATGGCAATGCGCGTGATTTGGTGCTGGGGCTCGAGGTCGTGCTGCCGGACGGGCAGGTGTGGGACGGGCTGCGGAGCTTGCGCAAGGACAACACCGGGTATTGCCTGCGCCAGCTTTTCGTCGGCGCGGAGGGCACGCTGGGCATCATCACCGCGGCGGTGCTGAAGCTCGCGCCGCGGCCGGTCGAGGTCGAGGTGGCGCTGTGCGCCGTGCCGTCCGCCGCAGCCGCGTCGGAGCTGTTCCAGCGTTTTCAGCAGCACGACCCGGCTGCCATCCAGGCGTTCGAATACATGTCGGGCGGCGGCATGGGCTTCGTGCTGCGCCATATCCCCGGCGCCACGCTGCCGTTGTCCGAGCCGGCGGCGCACTACGCGCTGGTGGAGCTGGCGACGCCCCGTGCCGGCGCCGGGCTGCGCGCGTCGCTGGAGACGGTGCTGGAGGCCGCGCTAGATGACGGGCTGGTGCTGGACGCGGCGCTGGCCGACAGCGAGGCGCAGCGCCAGGCGA
>CAXTJW010000509.1:0-2862 GCA_964244305.1 uncultured Acetobacteraceae bacterium | reverse complement strand
GTGCCGGTGTCCTGGCACATCGGCAGCACGCCGCCGGCCGCGATGTTGGCGTTCTTCAGCAGGTCGAGCGCCACGAAACGGTCGTTGGCCGACGCCTCGGGATCGTCGAGGATCGCGCGCAACTGCCGCAGATGCGCCGGGCGCAAAAGATGCGACACATCCCGGAAAGCCTGGAACGCGAGCTCGGTCAGTGCCTCCGGCCGGATGCGCAGGACGGTTTGGCCATCGCATGTGCTGGTCGATACCCCGGCGATGTCGAGCTTGCGCCAGGGAATACCGCTATCGCCCAGCGGGAACATCGGCGAATACAGGAAGTTGGCAGGCCGGGCCTGACCCGGCGGCAGCGATGCGTTCATCGTATTGGCCCTCGGGCGTTAATCCTTGGTCGGCGGCTTGCGGCGAAAGGCGTCGAGGCTCACGACCTGGGGGGCCTCTGCGGGCTCGGACTCTGCGGGCGGTTCGGTCTCGGTCGGCACAGTCGGCGCTGCGGTCTCGGGATCGTCATTCGCAGGCTCGTCGCCGGGCGGGCGGAAGCGCAGCCCGAACTGCACGTGCGGGTCGGCGAACGCCGTCACGGCGTTGAACGGCACATGCAGCGTGGTCGGGATGCCGCCAAACGACAGCCCGACGCTGAACCAGGCGGCGGGCTCGTCCACCTGCAGGTCCCAGAACTGGTGCTGCAGCACGATCGTCATCTCGTGCGGGTATTGCGCCAGTAGGCGGGCAGGGATGGTGACGCCGGGCCGGTCCGTACGGAAGCTTACATAAAAGTGGTGCTCGCCGGGCATTCCCTGCGCGCCGACATACGCAAGCGCGCGCACGACGACGTGGCGCAACGCCTCCTCGGTCCAGGCGTCATAGGGGAGCAGGCTCTCCGGGCGTTGCGGTGGCCCGCCGTCCCGGCCGTCTTCGGTATCTTCCATGTGGGAACCCTTAGCGCGGACCGCCCCGAATTGGAACGGGTCACACCGTTCCGCGACGTGCTGTATATAGCTACCAGGCCCGGTTGCGTAGAAAAATTGGAATCGGCCCGAGGTTGGGCTACCGCGCGTTGGTTGCTGCGACGGTAATGGCATTCAGGAAAGATGAGGGGGCTTCTGTTGCCCGGTGCCCCCCCGAACCGCGCCTATCTCTGCTTACGCAGCGACGGCGAGCGCCTCATGATTGTCATTGGCACTTGTGATATGACCCGATAACGGCGGTATCATGCCGGGCAAAAGGCAGGTCTTTACTACGCGTGTCGAGCCTGTGTCGCCCCCATAGCCCACCCGTTTGAGGGATGGTGGAGGCGCCGGGCACTGCCCCCGGGTCCACAACGCTTATTCCAACTGCCGTTTATCACCATAGCCGTTGTTACAGCATCCTCTATGTAGTCGATTGCGTTGCGAAATGCTAGGGGTGCGTCATGAGATTGACCCCCGAGCAACAAACCGAAATCGACACCCAACGCGACAGCGCCGTCCCGACCCGGCGCGCTACCGTCCCCGCGCTGGAAGACATGCTCTATCGCGCGCTGCCGGTGCTCGACCACGGTTTCGTCCGCGTCATCGACTACATGGGCGACGACGGCGCGGTGGTGCAGGCGGCACGCGTTAGCTATGGCCGCGGCACCCGTCGGGTCAGCGAGGACTCCGGGTTGATCCGGTATTTGATGCGGCACCGCCACAGCACGCCGTTTGAGATGTGCGAGATCAAGTATCACGTGAAGCTGCCGATCTTCGTCGCCCGGCAGTGGATACGGCACCGCATGGCCAACGTGAACGAGTACTCCGCCCGCTACAGCATTCTCGACCGCGAATTCTACATCCCCGAGCCGGAGCACCTCGCAGCCCAAAGCAGCAGCAACCGCCAGGGCCGGGGGGCGGTGCTGGAGGGTGAGGAGGCCGCCGCGGTGCTGGACATGCTCCGGCATGACGCGACGCTGACCTACGACCACTACGCGCAAATGCTGAACGAGGGCGCGGACGGGACGGCGGTCGACCCGGCGCGACAGGGCTTGGCGCGGGAGCTCGCCCGCATGAACCTGACGCTCAATACCTACACGCAGTGGTATTGGAAGGCCGACCTGCACAATCTGCTGGGTTTCCTGTCACTGCGCGCCGACAGCCACGCGCAGTTTGAAATCCGCGCCTATGCCGACGCGATGCTGGAGACGGTGCGCGCCTGGGTGCCGCAGACGTTCTTGGCCTTTCAGGACTATCGGATGGGGGCCGCGACGCTCTCGGCGCAGATGCTCGTCACCGTGCGCCGCATGTTGGCCGGCGAGACCGTCGACCAAGCCGGCAGCGGTCTTTCGAAGCGTGAATGGGCCGAGTTGATGGAAACCTTGGGTCGGGCATGATTGTCGTCTTCGGGTCGATCAACCTCGACCTGATCTTCGCGCTGGACCATCTGCCGGTCGCTGGCGAGACGGTTCTTGGCCCTGCCGCCCGCATCGAACCCGGCGGCAAAGGCGCCAACCAAGCCGTCGCCGCAGCACGCGATGGCGCGACGGTGCTGATGGTGGGCTGCGTCGGGCGGGACGCGCTCGCCGATGCCGCGCTGGCGACGTTGCGCAATGCGGGGGTGGATTTGTCCCGTGTCGTGCGTGGCAGCCTCGCCACCGGATGCGCCGCGATCTGCACCGACGCTGCTGGCCGCAACCAGATCGCGGTTGGATCGGGCGCCAATACGCTCGCCCGTGCCGACCAGGTCGAGGAGCCAGTCCTGACCGCCGGCACGACGCTGCTGCTGCAAATGGAAACCGACCCGCGGGAGACTGCCGCCTTGATCCGGCGCGCCCGTGCCCGCGGGTGCCGGATCGTCCTGAATCTCGCCCCGGCCCGCGTGCTCGAGGCGACCGCGCTTCGGGCCGTTGACCTG
>CAXTJW010000508.1:0-2868 GCA_964244305.1 uncultured Acetobacteraceae bacterium | reverse complement strand
TTGCTCGCTCGGGCAGACGACGGCGAGCCAACGCCGCCGCGATACTCACGGCCGGTCCCCGCCTCGGTCGCTTCGGCACTGGCGTCGTCCGGCATGGCGCGACCATGCGGACCCGCCATCGCGCCGTGATGCATCTGGCCGCGCATCGGCGTCACGCCGCTGCTCGCGTTCGGCGCTGGCGGGCTCGTGGTGGTGGAGCTCGTGTTCTGCGCAAGGACCGGGCCCGAGGCCAAGCCGAGCAGCGCTGCCGACACCAGGAATGTCTTATGCATCTGCGTTTACTCCAGTTTTATGACAGCGTGCGAAACGCAACACGTCTCGACCACGTAACAACCGGCCGCATCGATAGTTCCGCCCTTCACGTTCTTTCCCCGCCATCAACGCGCGGCCATCATCGCCCGCAGGTCGGCCGTCGGACGGGCGCCGATCTGCGAGATCGCCGCCGCGGCCGCCCGGCTGCCAAGCTCCCCGCACGCGCGCAGCCCGCGCCCCGCCGCATGCGCCGCCAAGAACCCGGCCGCGTAGGCGTCGCCCGCCCCGGTCGTGTCCACCACCCGCACCGGCGCAGCCGCCACCTCCACCCGCTCGGCGCCGCTGAGCACGACGCTCCCGGCCTCGCTCCGCGTCACCACGGCGAGCGCCACCTCCGCGCCGGCCCGCTGTGCCGCCTGCTCGAACTCGTTCTCCTCATAAAGGCTGCAGACCTCGGCCTCGTTTGCAAACAGGATGTCGACATGGCCGTGCACGAGTTCGCGGAATGCCGCCCGGTGCCGGTCCACGCAGAATGCATCGGAAAGCGAAAGCGACACGAGCCGCCCGGCCCCATGCGCGACCGCGGCGGCACGCCGGAACGCCGCCTGCGCCAAAGGCGGGTCGAACAGGTAGCCTTCGAGGTAGATCACGGCGCTGTCCGCCACCAACGCCTCGTCCAGGTCCGCAACGCCGAAGCTGACGCAGGCGCCAAGATAGGTGCTCATGGTGCGCTGCCCATCGGGAGTGACCGCGATCAGGCAGCGTGCGGTCGGCGCCTGGCCCTGCAGCGGCGCGGTCGGGAAATGCACCCCGGCCGCGTTGATGTCATGGCGGAACACCTGGCCGAGCTGATCGTCCGCCACCTTGCCGAGGAACGCCACCCGCGCGCCCAGGCCGGCCGCGACGGCACAGGTATTGGCGGCCGACCCGCCGCTGCTCTCTTGGCCCGGCGGCATCGCGGCATACAGCGCCTCCGCCTGCTCGCCCGAAATCAGCGCCATGCTGCCCTTGCGCAGGTCGTGGCGCGACAGGAAGTCGTCCCCGGTGGTCGCCACCACGTCCACGATCGCGTTGCCGATCCCTAGGATGTCGAATTGGGCCGCATTGGCCGCCGGGGACGTGACGCCTTGGGACATGGTCGCTCCTGATATGATGCGGTGACTTGAAGCCCGGGCACGTGGGGCCCTGGCGTGCGCCTAACATCCGCCCTACCTGCCCGCAACCCGGGTGCTCTGCCACTCAGTAACTTCAACCCCAGGACGCCTGCATGCTTTCTCCCATCTCGCGCGCCATTGCCCAGTTGCAGGATCCGGTGTTCCTCGGCGTCGTCTGGCGCAGCTTGCTGCTGTCGGCGGCGGTCTTCCTGGCGCTGCTGGCGGGCAGCATCTGGGCGGTCGACCGCGTCGTGGCGCAGCCGGGCTGGCTCGGCTGGCTGGCTCAGGCAGCCGGCGGCATCGGCGCGGCGCTGCTGGCGCTCTGGCTGTTCGTGCCGGTCGCGCTGCTCATTTCCACGTTGTACATGGACCGGATCGCCGCAGCGGTGGACCGGAGGTTCTACCCGGAGCTGCCGGTGCCGCTCGGCGCGCCGATCGTGGCGCAGGCCTGGGACGGCGTGGCGCTCGGCGCGCAGGTGCTGGCGCTCCAACTCGCGGCGTTGGTCCTGGCGATCCTGCTGCCCGGCGTCGGCCTCGTGCTCGGCTGGCTCGTCGCCGGCTGGGCCATCGGCCGCGGGCTGTTCATGGGCGTCGCGATGCGCCGCATGGGACGGCCCGAGGCGTTGCGGACCTATGCGGCCCGACGCTTGCCGGTGGTGGTGCAGGGCGTCGCGCTGGCGCTCGCGGGCAGCGTGCCGGGCCTCAATCTGCTGGTCCCGGTGGTGGGGATCGCGGCCATGGTGCACGTGCTGAACCGGCCCAGATCGCGCGCTGTTTTCGTCGGCGCCGGGCGTTAACACAGGGTTGTGATCGGACACCGGAACGTGTTACCCCTCGCGGAGAGGTCGCACCCGCACCGGGGCGCGCACCCGCAATGAAGGGGGTTACGCTTGTTCAAGCGACGCAAACCCGAAAGCATTTCCGACAATCCAGTGGACGGCGAGCCGTCGCTTAATGAACCAGGCGCCACCGAGGGCTTGCTCGGCGGCGATCTCATGGCTGGCCAGTCCAGCACGCCTCACCCCAGCGATAACGGGCTCGGCGTGCCTCCCTACCGTCCCGCTCCATCCAAGGAGGCCCAAATTATGGCACGCAACCCCTTCCCTGGCCTGACGCCAACGTCTGGCCCAACACCGGGCGGCGCCGCGCCGACGCTCATCAACCCGCCCCGCCCCGGCGTGCAATTGGGCACCCAGGGTCCCGGAATGCAGGGCTCCAGCATGCAGCCGAACCAGCAGAACGGGGTGCATCGGGTGCGCGAGGCGGCCGAGCGGCGCACGCTGGTCGTCGGCCGCGGCATCTCCGTCCAGGGCACCGTGGCCGACGCCGAGCGCCTCGTGGTGGAAGGCACGGTCGAGGCCAGCATGATCCACGCGACCGAGCTCGCCATTGCCGAGGGGGGCGTGTTCAAGGGCGAGGTCGAGGTGGAGGACGCCGAGATCGCCGGGCTGATCGACGGGAC
>CAXTJW010000507.1:0-2873 GCA_964244305.1 uncultured Acetobacteraceae bacterium | reverse complement strand
GCGCCCGGCAAACGGCACGGCTACCGTAGCGGTCGCGAAAGAATGCCTCGTCTTGAAGATAGAACAGGGAGCCAACCGCGACCGTGCCGACACCGAGCGGGTTAGCCCCGCCGCGACGGAGGTGCGCCCCGTATTGCCGCATCATGGGCCTGGCTCCCCATCATCGGTCTGCACTGGGGCGCATTCGTCCTGAGCGCTGCGCCCCTTCCGGTCCGCATCCACCGCAGGCGGTGGGTAGTCCGGCTTGATCTCGTTGCCGATCTCCTGCCCAGCCTCGTCCAGCAGTATGCAGAAGACCTGGTTTGCCACCACGTCCGTCGGTTCGATGCAGCAGGACTGGCCGTCCGGCAGCACCACGAGGTCCTCGCACTCGTCGCGTGCGGCGTCGTGCGCCCGCAGCAGGATCCCGGCTGCGAGCTCCGGCGTCGCCGCTTCGACGGTGAAGTCGCCGCTGTCCTCCTCGATCAGGCGCTCGACCAGGCGCATGCGGAACCGGGTCATAGGGCGCGTCCCATATCCCGGGCCTCGTAAGTAATCGCCGTGTCGGCTGCCTCGCCGGGATGTCGGCGTTCCTCATAGCTGTCGCGCCACAGACGGTCGGAAAGATCCATCAGGCCCAGGTCAACCTTGTGCAGGATGCGGGTGTTGGCGACGCGCAGGTATCCGTAAAATCCCAGGTGCCCGGCGGCGTAGTCCCAGAGCCGGCTGTCCGCCAGCCGGCGTTCGTTCGGGGATTGCCCATCGAGTTGGAAGGCTGTCGCAGGACCACCCCAGCAGGCGATGCTTTTGAATGCCATGGTGCGCCTCCTATGCTGCCGAGGCCGAGGCCGTGGCCGTAGCCGCGCTCACCGTGGCGCTGGATACGCTTTGCCGGGCCGTCGCGGCCGTCTGCTCCTCGACGGTGCGCAGGAAGTCCTCCTGGCCGAAGACGT
This sequence comes from uncultured Acetobacteraceae bacterium, assembly GCA_964244305.1. Classification (GTDB taxonomy): domain Bacteria; phylum Pseudomonadota; class Alphaproteobacteria; order Acetobacterales; family Acetobacteraceae; genus CAHJXG01. The sequence goes on along the minus strand of CAXTJW010000507.1, from coordinate 1,941 downwards.
TGCCGAGATAGGCTTTGTCGTAGCCATTCGGCTTGCGGTTGCCGCGCTGCATCATGATGGAGACCAGGAACGAGCTGGCCGGGCGCTTCGCGCGAATGCTGGCGCCGAACGCCTGCACTGCGGCGCGGACGTCGTCGACGGTCGAGACCGTGACGGTCTCCTGCCCCAAGGTGTCCGCGAACACATGCAGTGTCTGCGCGACATAGCCGTTGCGGCGTTCGATGGTGCCGGAGGTGGTGCTGAGGTGGATGTTGGCGGGCATGGTTTGTCCTCGCGATGGTGCACGGCTGTCCGCGCGCACCCGATGTGCGCGGCCCGGCAGTGCGGATGGGGGGATGAGAGGGACGGCCTCGGGTCAGCTCGGGGCAGGTTCGGGCGATGCTGGAGCGGGTGTCGCCGCGTGGCTGTCAGGCCGCGATGCGCAGGTCGAGCAGGCGATCGAGGCGGGCGATGTCGTCGCGCAGCCAGCGCATGCGCGGGCCGTAGCTGGCCTCCAGGCGGGTGGCGGCAGCGAGGTAGCGGCTCCAGGCGGTGCGGTCCCACCGCCTGCGGTCGCCAGGGGCGGATGCGGGGTCGCCGCGCCCAGCGGCGGCGTCGCAAGCCTCGACCATCTGCGCTTCGAGGTCGGAAAGCAGCGCGCGACGGACGGCGACGGCGTGGCGGATCATCTCGCGGCTGAGATGCTGGGGCGGGACGGCAGGCAGCGGCAGCGGTGCGGGATGGAACGCAATTGTGGGCGGAACCGGCACTGCGCCGGGTCCGGGACTGAGATGGATCATGGTCAGCTCCGTTCGGGGGCGGCACGTCCACCTGGTCAAGGCGGACGTGCCAGGTGGGAGTGGGTCAGGCTGCGGCGTGCGCCTCGCCATCGTCCTTGCGTGACCGACGGCGGCGTGGTGGCGCGACTGGTTCCGGGTCTGCATCCAGGCCGGGATCGGTTTCGGCCCCGCTTTCAGGCCCAGCCCCGCTCGCGTCCGGCAGGTTGCCCTCGGCCGTGTCGTCCGGCTGCTGAGCTGCATCGCCGTCGTCCAGCGGGCCGTCGCTGGCATCGTTTGCGGGCGTGATGGCGTTGTCCTCGTCTGCCTTGAGTTCATCCGCCGCATCGGCCAAGCCGGCGTCATCGCATCCGCTGGCGAGCTGCGCGGCCCTGGCCTGGGCGGCAGCGCCGAACAGGGCCTGCGGGTAGATCCAGCGTCCCTCGCCGACCCGGGCGATCACCGCACCGCGGGTTGCCTTGCCCGTCGGCTGCACGGGCACGTTGAGGCCGATCGCCACACCCTCTACCGCGGCCTTCGACAAGCACGAGAGGAACTCCTGCGTCGCCATGCTGGGCAGGTGGCTGTCCGCGCCGATGGTGTCGCCAGCGATGCGGGCGACAGCCCCGCTCTGGCTCCAGTTGTCGCGGCAGGACAGGGCGTAGGCGAGCATCGCGCGCGCGGCGCGGCGGACGGTGGCAGGGTCCGACGTGATCAGCTCGCCCTCGGTCAGCGTTCCGGCGATGGTGGCACGGCCATCGCCGTAGATCCCTTCCCGCGCGATCCCGGACTTTACCTCGACGTTCTTGCCGGCGAACGCCAGCACCAGCAGCGCGATCAGCCGGCCGTCGTCGATCGGCTTGTCGCGCAGCGCCGCGTGCAGGGCATCGGTGCGCATGTCGCCGATCATCGCCTCGCCCTTCTGTGTCACGTCGGCACGGGCTTTAGCGGGCAAGGCGGGCTCGCCGTCTGCGGTCCCGTCGTCCTTGCCCTTGCCCTTGCCGCGCGCCGGGGTGGCCGGCGTGGGAAGGGTGAACAGCACCGTGTCCACCCGGCCCGTGGTTTCGTTCACGCAATAACCCACGCTCTCGCCGCCGGTGCCGGGCTTGCCGTAGAAGCGCTGCGCCTTGAGCGGCAGCTTGGGGCTGCCATACTGCTCGGCCTGCAGCACCACGCCGTTGGCCGG
>CAXTJW010000506.1:0-2883 GCA_964244305.1 uncultured Acetobacteraceae bacterium | reverse complement strand
GTCAGCCCGGTCTCCCGGTTCAACTGCCGGATCGCGCCGAAAATCTGCCGCACCACCAGCGGCGCCAAGCCCAGGCTCGGCTCGTCGAGCAGCAGCAGGCGCGGCTGGCTCATCAGCGCGCGGCCGATCGCCAGCATTTGCTGCTCGCCGCCGGACAAAGTGCCGCCGCGCTGGCTCTGGCGCTCCTTGAGCCGCGGAAATAGGCCGAACACCAAATCACGCGTCGCCGCGTAGTTGCGCATCGCCACCACCTGCGCGCCCATCAACAGGTTCTCGTGCACCGTCATGCGGGCGAAGATGCGTCGGCCCTCGGGCGCCTGCGCCAGGCCCATATGCATGATCTGGTGCGTCGGCAACGCCGTGATGTCGCGGCCGTCATAGACGATCTGGCCGTGGCGCGCATGCGGGCTGCCGCAGATCGTCATCATCAGCGTGCTCTTGCCCGCGCCGTTGGCGCCGATCAGCGTCACGATCTCGCCCTGCCCGACCTCGAGGTCCACGCCCTTCAAAGCCTGGATCGCGCCATAGAACGCGGTGACGCCGGTGAGCCTAAGCAGAGGCCCGCGCTTCACGTCGTTCATTGCGCGGCCGCCAACGGCACGTCGGGATCGTCCTCGTCGCCCTCGCCGAGATAGGCCGCGACGACGTTCGGATCGGCGCGCACGTGGGCCGGGTCGCCGTCGCTGATGCGCTTGCCGTGGTCGAGCACCACGATGTGGTCGGAGATGCGCATGACGACGCCCATGTCGTGCTCGATCAGCAGCACCGAGCAGCCGTCGGCCTGGATGGTCTTGAGCAATTCCGCCAATGCGTCGCTCTCCCGCGGGTTCAGCCCGGCGGCGGGCTCGTCGAGGCACAGCAAGACGGGCGCCGTGCACATGGCGCGGGCGATTTCGAGCCGGCGCTGATCGCCATAGGGCAGCGCGCCCGCCGGGTCGTCGGCGCGCGACAGCAGGTTGATGCGGTCGAGCCAGCCGCGGGCGCGGTCGATGGCGGCGACCTCGGCCCTGTGGTGCCCGCCAAGGCCGAATACCGCGAGCAGGCCGGAGCCGACATTGGGCATCAGCGCGTTGTGCTGCGCGACCAGCAGGTTCTCCAGCACCGTCATGCCGGCGAACAGGCGGATGTTCTGGAACGTGCGGGCGACGCGGGCGCGCCGGGCGATGCGGTGGCCCGGCAGCGTCTGCAGCCGGAATACGCCACCATCGGGATGGGTCAGCGCGAGCTCGCCGGAGGTGGGGCGGTAGAATCCGGTGATGCAGTTGAACACCGTCGTCTTACCGGCGCCGTTGGGGCCGATGACCGAGGTGATCTCGCCGCGCCGGGCCTCGAACGACAATGCGTTCACGGCGGTGAGGCCGCCGAAGCGCATCGTGAGGTCCGTCACGCGCAGCAACGGGTGGTCCATGGCCCCGCTATCCACGGCCCTACTATCCACGACCCTGCGCCACCATCTCCGCCGATATCTCATGCGGCCGGCCGAGCGCGACGCTGGGGGTGCGGCCCGATACCAGGCCGCGCGGGCGCAGCACCATGATCAGCACCAGCGCCGCGCCGAACAGCAGCATGCGGTATTCCTGCAGGTCGCGGAACACCTCGAAGCCGCCGATCATCACCACCGCCGCAAGTGCCGTGCCGAGTTGGCTGCCGAGGCCGCCCAGCACGACGATGGCGAGCACGATGGCGCTCTCGATGAAGGTGAAGCTCTCCGGGCTGATGAACGCGTTGCGGGTGGCGAAGAACGCGCCCGCCAACCCACCGAACCCGGCGCCGATGGCGAACGCCGTAAGCTTCGTGACCGTCACGTTGATGCCGAGCGAGCGGCAGGCGATCTCGTCCTCGCGCAGTGCCTCCCAGGCGCGGCCGAGGGCGACGCGGCGCAGCCGAAGCGTCACCCAGTTGGTCAGCAACGCCAGGCCGAGGATGACGTAATACAGGAACGCGACCCGCTGCGTCGGGCTGTATTCGATCGGGAAGCCATGGGTTTCGAGGAAGCCGGTGAAAGTGCCGGGCCCGCCGGCGGCGCTGAATTGCAGGCCGAATAGCGTGGGCCGCGGGATGCCGGAGATGCCGTTCGGGCCGCCGGTGACGCTGGCGGCGTTCAGCAGCACGATGCGGATGATCTCGCCAAACGCCAGCGTCACGATGGCGAGGTAGTCGCCGCGCAGCCGCAGCACGGGGAAGCCGAGCATGACGCCCCACGTGGCCGCGAGCAGCCCGGCGAGCGGCAGGCAGGTCCAGAAGCCCAGCCCGAAGGTTTGCGCCAGCAGCGCATACGAGTATGCGCCGACGGCATAGAACGCGACGTAGCCGAGGTCGAGCAACCCGGCCAGCCCGACGACGATGTTGAGCCCCCAGCCGAGCATGACATAGGTCAGCACCAGGATGCCGAGGTCGATGCCATATCGCCCGGTGATGAACGGCAGCACGACGGTAAGGGCCAGCAGCGCCGGGGCCAGATAGCGGCCGGAGCGTTGCAAGGCCTCGGCCAGACGCCGATTTGCGCGATACTCGCTGGAGCGCCGCCCGCGCCAGGCAAGCAGCAACAGGCGGCCGAAGAATACGGCGGCGACGGCGGCGGCCAGCGCCAGCGGGCGCGGCACGAGGATCAGGCTGGTCGGCCCGGAGTCGGTCTTCAACCCGATCATCGGGCCGAACAGCCCCAGCGCCACCAGCGCCGAGAGGCCCGCGTCCCTGAGATTCCGGTTCATACCTTCTCCACGTCCGAGCGTCCGAGCAGGCCGGTCGGCATGAAGATCAGCACGATCACCAGGATGCTGAATGCGGCGACATCCTTATACTGCACGCTGAAGTAGGCGGACCAGAACGTCTCGATCAGGCCGATGGCGAGGCCGCCCAGCACCGCGCCGGGCAGCGAGCCGA
>CAXTJW010000505.1:0-2891 GCA_964244305.1 uncultured Acetobacteraceae bacterium | reverse complement strand
CCGCCCGAGGTGATGCCGCCGGCCGCCGTGCCGTCCGTGCCCACGATCGGGGTCATCGCCCGCGCCGGCGCCTTGCCCGCCGGCCGCAGCCCGACGCGCAGCCGGTGTGGCCCGGTCTTCAGCTGGTCCAGCACCACGGCGGACCCGGCGAACCCACCCTCGGCCCGCCGCCGCTTGCCGATCGTCCACGCGAGGTTCGCCTCGATGGGCGTCGTCAGCTCGTCGATGTCGGTGCCATACAGGCAAAGCCCGGCCTCGAGCCGCAGGCTGTCGCGCGCACCCAGCCCGGCCGGCAGCACGCCGGGCTCGGCCAGCAGCCTGGTGGCCAGCGCCTCCGCATCGACTGCTGCGACGGAGATTTCGAACCCGTCCTCGCCGGTGTAGCCGGACCGGCTGATCCAGGCGGGAATGCCGCCAACCGGCGCCTCGATAACGCCCATGAACGGTAGTGCAGCGGCCGCGGGGCACAGCCGGGCCATGACGGCGGCCGACTGCGGACCCTGGAGCGCCAGCAGCGCACGGTCGGGATACTGCTCGAAATCGAGGCCCTGGGGTACACCTTGCAAGATGTGGTGCGCGTCGAACTCCTTGCGGCCGGCGTTGGCCACGATCATCAGGCGGTCGCCGTAGTTCGCGACAATCAAGTCGTCCAAAATGCCGCCAATGTCGTTCAGCAGCAGCGTGTAGCGCTGATGGCCCGGCGCGAGCGCCTGGAAGTCCCCTGGGGCCAACTGCTCCAACGCTGCCGCCGCGCCGTCGCCGCGCAGGGTGAACTGCCCCATGTGCGACACGTCGAACAGGCTGGCGCTGGTGCGGGTATGCAGGTGCTCGGCCATGACGCCAGGGCCGTATTGCACCGGCAGGGAGTAGCCGGCGAACTCCATCATCTTGCCGCCCAAGCTGCGGTGCAGCGCGTCGAGCGGCGTCGTGCGCAACTCGGCCGGTGGATCGGGCTCGATGTTCAGAACGGGTTCGGCCATGGGCAAAGCTCCGGACGCAGGGTCGCCCGCTGACGGCTGTCAACAGGTGCGACCCCCCTCTGTCCGGGAAACCTGAGAGATTCAGGCGTCGTTGCGGACGCCGTTACTCCGTCGGTGCGGTGGCCACATGGACGGCCGCCGGCTTTCCAGAGGTCCTGAACCCTCGCGGTCCTGGGGGCCTGAGCGTTTCCGGGGGCCGGTTGCGCCTTCGGCGGCTGGGTATGACCAGCACTCTCCCGCGAGGGATGATTTGGACGGCTTGGAGATGCAGCAGGCGGCCGGATAAGTCAACCATCGCCGAAGTTCGCGCAGCAACCGCGCAACGTGCCCTACGCCGGAACAAGAGCCGCATGTTGCATCCGTGCCATTGTGATCCGCATGGGATTGCTGGGCCCCGCCGTCCGCTGTAGTTGTCCAGATATAGCGCACGGGAGCAGAGAATGAGCAGCCGTTCGGTCAATGTGGGCCTTCTGCAGAAGCTTTATGGATATGAGGAGGCGCTCGGCGGCTTCCTGGCATCGCTCGGCATCGAGTTCTCCCCCGTCGCCGTGTTCGGCAGCGTCGCCGATCCGGGCCTCTATAATCTCCCAAACCTCGCGCCTGTCACGACCGAGGCGGCAACCTACTCGGCAGGCGGAACGCCGGTCAGCGACACCTATACCGGCATCACGCTCCGCGCGTTGCTCGACGTGGCCGGCGGCGTGGACGTGACGAATGCCAAGAACGATATCCTGAGCAAGTTCGTCGTCGCCACTGGCGCAGACGGCTATAAGGCGGCCTTCTCGCTCGGCGAGATCGACCCGAAATTCGGCGCGCAGCCGGTGCTGGTCGCATACTCCGACACCGCCGGGCAGCTAGGTCCCGAGGGCAGCGAGGGGCTGGCCCGTATGGTTGTTCCGGGCGACCATGCGGGTGGGCGCTACGTGTCCGACCTGGTCGCGCTGAATGTGGGCAGCCTGCCGGAGCCACCGTCCACGGGGCCCGGCGGCGTCTCCGACCAGTTCACCTTGTCCGGCCAAGTCGCCGATCCCCAGACCTTCACCGCGATCACCCTCGCCGCATTGGGCCCGCCGACGACGGAGATCGCAACCTTCCTGGCCGGCGCGGGCTCGGTGACCGACACCTATACCGGTGTTTCGCTGTGGACGCTGCTGCAGGACGAGGGCCTGGTCACGGATGCCTCCATCAAGAACGACGTCCTGCGGCTCGGCGTGGTCGCGACCGGGAGCGACGGCTACCGCGCCTTGATTTCCCTGGGCGAGATCGACCCTGCGTTCGGCAACCAGCAGGACCTTGTGGCCTATGCCGACACCGGCGGCCAGCTTGGGCCCGGCGGCAGCGCTGGGGCAATGCGCCTGATCGTGCCGGGCGACCACGCCGGCGGCCGCTATGTCTCCAATCTGGTCGACCTGCGGGTGGTGGACCTGACCGCGCCGATGCTGAGTTGAGGCATCGGCGTATCGCCCGCAAAATTTGCGACACTCCTGAATATCGAGGCCCGAAAATGAATGATCTCTCGGATGGCAGCCACGCGTGGCCCGTTGGCGCGGCACGTGTCGGATCGTCCCGCCTCGCTTCCATGCGCGTCTTGCTGCGCCGCGTCGCGCTCGGGGCCGCGCTGCTGTTGCCGGCGACGGTGCCTGCGTTCGCCCAGGGCTCCGAGACGTCCCCGCTGCGCGTCTATGCGGCGGGCAGCCTGAGCGGATCGTTCAACGCGCTGCTGACGGCATTCGGCACGCCACCGGGCGTGGCGGCACAGCCCACGTACGGTCCGTCCGGTGTGTTGCGCGAGCGGCTGGAGCGGGGCGAGGCAGCGGACGTGTTCGCCTCGGCCGACATGGGCCAGCCGCGCCGCCTCGCCGACGCCGGCCGCGGCATGCCCGTGGTGATGTTCGCGCGCAACCGCATGTG
>CAXTJW010000504.1:0-2901 GCA_964244305.1 uncultured Acetobacteraceae bacterium | reverse complement strand
TGCTGGCGGGGCGCTACACGCTGCTGGACCAGGGATCGTTGGACAGTTTCTTGCCCCTGTGCGAGCGGCGCGGCATCGGCGTCATCCTGGGCGGCCCCTACAACTCCGGCATCCTTGCCACCGGCGCGGCGCCTGGCGCGTTCTACGACTACGCGCCGGCATCGCCCGCTATCCTGCAACGCACGCGGGGGATCGAGCTCGCCTGCAACCGCCACGGCGTGCCGCTGCGTGCGGCGGCGTTGCAGTTCCCGTTGTCGCATCCCGCGGTCGCGACCGTCATTCCCGGCGCGCGCGACGCGGCCGAGGTGGAGGAGAACCTGCGCCTGATGGCGCTGCCGATCCCCGACGGGCTCTGGCTTGAGCTACGCCAGGCGGGCTTGATTAGATGATCGACGCCCATGTGCACTACTGGCGGGTCGACCGCGGCGATTACGATTGGCTGACGCCGGAGCAGCCGATTTATCGCGACTTCTTGCCCGCGGACGCGGCGCCGTTGTTCGAGGCGGCCGGGATCGACGGCATCGTGCTGGTGCAGGCCGCCGCGACCGAGGCGGAGACGCAGTTTATGCTGTCTTTGGCCGCAACCGACCCACGCGTGCGCGGCGTGGTCGGTTGGATCGACATGATGGCGTCCGACGCCCCGGACCGCTTGGCGACGCTGGCGCGAAACCCGCTGCTGCGCGGGATACGGCCGATGTGGCAGGACATCGCCGAGGATGCCTGGATGCTGCGTCCGGAGCAGGACGCGGCCTATCGCGCCGTCGTCGAGCTGGGCCTCGCTTTCGACGCGCTGGCGCGGATCCGCCACCTCGCGCATTTGCCGCGGCTGATCGAGCGCCACCCGGAGCTGCCGATCGTCATCGACCATGCTGCGAAGCCCGAGATCGCCCTGGGCCGGCATGCGGAGTGGCGGGCCGGGATGGCGGCGCTGGCGTCGTTTCCGCATGTGCACTGCAAGTTCTCCGGCTTGGTGACCGAGGCTGCGCCAGGTGCTCCGCTCGACGCGATCCGGCCCTATGCCGAAACGTTATTGGAGCTGTTTGGGCCGCAGCGGCTGATCTTCGGCAGCGACTGGCCGGTGCTGACGACCCGGCGGGATTATGCGACGTGGTGGGACTGGTCGCACCGTCTCACGGCGCAGCTTTCGCCGGGCGAGCGCGATGCGGTGTTCGGGCAGAACGCCGTGGCGTTCTATAGAGTAAGTTGATCGAGCTGGCTGTCGCGACGTCCGGCAGGCTGCGTTGTAGCACACATGAAATCGTTGCTATAATAATATGATTTGCACAAGGCGAACTGATCAATGGCATCCGACCTCAACGCTGCGCTCATAAATGCTGCGGCCATTCAGGAGATGCTGAGTTTCCCGCGGCCATATGGGCCGAACGGCTTCAACAGCCTGCTGGACGGCGGACCCGACCGGCCGCCGCCCGCCGATGTCGTCGCCGTGCTGGAACAGCTGGAGACGGCGGCGGTCGATCCAGCTTTATTGACAGGCAGCCAGACCGTCGCCTCCGTCGAGGCGCAAACGCTCGACGACCTGAGCAAGATCACGAGTTTCACGTATGATCAACTGGGTGACGCTACTGGGCCTTACCATATCGGTGCTGCATCGACGCTTAGAAGCCTCCTGTATCCACAGGATGTTGCGGCCCTTAAGGCAGACGCCAAGCTGTTCACGCCTGGCAGCGCGCCGTCGGTCACGGTGATCGATCCGCCGCCGCCGCCAGCCAGCGGGGTCGAGCAATACCTTGTCACAAACATCACGACCGGCGTGTCGGACTGGGAGAACGGCCAGGCTTACAACGGCCCGGTGGCGACGCTGCAGAACCAATTCATCGATATCACCGCCGATAATGTGAATGTTACGGCGACGAAGCCGAACAACTTCATCCACACGGGAGCGGGGAACGACGCGATCGACCTGAGCCTGTTCGAGGGTGCCGGCAGCGGCACCAACGTCGTGGATGGCGGCGGCGGCTCCAACTACGTGGTCGCCAGCATCTTCGGCAACAGCATCGATACTTTCTTGATCGACCAGCGCGCCGCGACCGCCGATACTTGGACGACGGTGGCCAACTTTCACCTAGGCGACGCCGTCACGATCTACGGCGTGACGCCATCGACCGTCGCCTTGGACTGGGAAGACAACCAGGGCGCGGCGGGGTCCACGGGGCTGACGCTGCACGCGATCGCGGCCGGCAAGCCGATTGCCTCGCTGACTTTGGCGAACGGACACTTCACCTATAGCAAAGCAGACCTGAGCAGCGGGCGGTTGGCAGTGTCGTTCGGCACCGATCCGGTCAGCGGAAGCAGCTATTTGTATATCCACTCGACAACCTTTTGAGCGCCGGCCGCCAGCGCCCTCTTGCGCCCGAACGCGTGCAGTGGTCAGAAAGCGCCGCATCAACCCGGAACACTCCCCATGAACGACACCTCCGACCCCGCCCTCCCCACAGCCGTAAGCCGCCGCAAAGCACCCCGGCAGAAAGTCCCTCCGTTCGCGCGATTCAAGGGTACTTCGGCTTGGCGGAAGGATCACAGGCGCGCACGCGAATACGCCCTGTTCCTTGCCGCGACGAGGCAAATCAAACAGCACCCGGGAACGCCGAGCCCGTAATCTCCTGACGGCATCGCCCAGGCGGCCAATGAGCAGATTGGTCGAAAACCATCCCGTCATTGCGAGGAGCGTTTGCGACGCGGCAAACCAGGGCCGCACGCACCAGTCCAGGGTTATGGGATCCTGGATTGCCGCGCCGAAGCCGGCTCGCAATGACGGCTCATTATGCGACGGGCAAACCGGCCCACGACCCAGCTGTTATAACGCCTGCATCCGGCAATCCCTCCCGAGGTCGCCAGCGAACGGCGTCCAGACCTCGGTGCGCCCGAGCAGCGGGATGCCGA
>CAXTJW010000503.1:0-2908 GCA_964244305.1 uncultured Acetobacteraceae bacterium | reverse complement strand
ATGCGCTTCAGGTCGCCGATCTGCGCGGTCATGGCCTGCACGTCGCCCATGGCCCGCTGCACCTGGGCAAACTGGTCGATCACGCGCTGAAAGCTGCCCTGCATCTGCGTCTCGACCGCCTGGTGCAATTGCTCCGTCACGCTGCGTTGGATGTTGGCGAGGCGGACCGCCGCCTGTTCGCTCATCTCGCGCAGCTTCGCTTCCAGCAGGGCGCGCGCGTCGCCCTGGTCGCGCGCCATGCTGGTCGCGAGGGTGCCGAGGGTAGCCTGCAGCTCCAGCCGGGCCTGCTCGGCACGCACCGACAGCGCGCGCTCCACCTGCCCCAACTGGGCGCGTGTCGCCTCCGCCTCGTGACGTTGCCCAGCCACGGACTGATCGGCGAGCAACAGCAGATGCTGCAGTTCCGGCGGGCGGCGGAGTAGCAACGCCAGCACCAGCAGGCACAGCACGGCGAGCAGCCCGCAGGCGAGGATCAACAGCGACTCGGGCAGCATAACGCCCAGTGTTAACGCTTTTCCATGAACTCCGCGATGGCCGGCATCGCCGCTTCGAGGTCGATCGACCATCGTTTATGGGCGAGGCTGCTGTCCGCCGCATCCTCGCGGCCGATCATCAGCCCATAGTCCAGCCCGCAGCCCGCAAAGATGTTCGAGTGCGCGTCGAGGTACAAAGCCGTGCTCTCGATGTCCATCAGCCGCGTCCCGGCCCGGCAGAACACCGTATTGAACAGCCCGGCGCCGCCGATCGCCAAGATGCGTTCCGCGCCGGCGAACAGGCGGATTTGCTCCTCGGCCGTCATGAACTCCGGCTCGATCGTCACATAGCCGAGCGCCGCCAAACGGTCCGCCAGCGCCTGCTCGTCCAATAGGCCGCGATAGGCGTTGAGCTCGCGGGTGCGGCGCAGGCGCGCCACATACAGCTTGCGCACGTCGGACGGGCCATGCCGGGCCATGACCCCGTTGGTGATTTCGCCGTAAAGCAGGCGCGCGGCCGGGCTGATGTAGAAGTCCCGCATCGACTGGCGGAACACGTGCACCTCCTCGAACCAGTAGGCCGTGCCGCAGTCGTGCAGGATGATCTCGTCGTCCCGCACGCCGAGCAGCGCCAGGAGGGCACGCATGTTCGGATGGACGGCGAATACGAACAGCTTGCGGTAAAGCTGCCGGTTGCGGGTGAAATGCACCACCGCCGGCAGCGCATACAGCAGCCAGAGGCCCCAGTTATGCGGCTCGTCCGAGGTCGCGAACAGGACGGGGCCGGGGATGCGCTGCGCATCGGCCAGGCGTGTGCGCGGCACCACGAAGTCGTCCCCGCGTTGGGTGACGCCGATGTAGCGCGATAGCTCGGCCACGGCGACGACCTGCTGCACCGCAGCGCGGGCGTTGCCGTCGTAGATCGTGCTGACGACGCCGTCGGCCACGAAGAAGTCGGACCACAGCAGATGCACGGCGCGCAGGCATTCGAGCCGCCGGGCATGCGACGGCCGATGCCCGGCGTTCAGGCGCGCCGGGTCGAACGGCTGGCCCGATAGGTTGACGAGGACGCGGGGGACGGACTTCCACCAGGTGACCGACGGCTGCTCCGACAGCACCTGCGCCGCTGCACAGGTTTCGCTGAAACGCAGGGTGAGAAGGTCGCCGGTCACGCCGCCAGGGTATCCTGGATCGCACGTAGATGCTGAGCGGCGGTGCGCTCCCAGGTGAAGGTCTCGGCATGACGCCGCGTAGCGGCGCGGTCGGGAGGATCGGCCTGTAGCGCGCGGATGCCCTCGACCAGCGCAGCGGCGGAGCGGTCGGCAATCAGCACGCCGGCAGCTGGCGTCGTCACGGCTTCGGGCGATCCCCAGACCGCGGTCGCGGCGACCGGAGTGCCGCAGGCCATCGCCTCGATCAACACGTTGGCGATACCCTCGCGGTCGCTGCAGTTCACCAGCGCGTCGGCGGCGCCCATCAACGCTGGCAGCTGCGCCTGGTCGACGTGGCCCAGGAACTGGACCCGGCCGCCAAGGCCCAGCTCTTGCGCCAGTCGCCGCAGCGCCGCCTCACGCGGGCCGTCGCCGACGATCAGCAGCGTGTGGTCCGGCAGGTCCGGCATGGCGCGTATGGCGAAGTCGTGGCCCTTGCGGTCGATCAGGTGGCCGACCGAGATCAGCGTCGGCCCGGCCATGCCCAGGCTGCGCCGCAGCGCCGCGCGGTCCGCCGGCGGTTGGAACAGCTGCAGATCGACCCCGTGCAGGATCACGCGAATCCCGGCGGCAGGCACGCCCAGCCGCACCAATTCGTCCTTCAAAGCCTGGCACACGACGGTCATCAGGGGCGCCTGTCGTGCGGCCCATAGCAGCGCCCGCCGTGGCACGGCATAGGCGGGGATTTGGCTGACGTCGCTGCCAAACGCGGTCAGCAACAGCGGCTTGCGCAGGATGCGGGCGAGCACCGCCGCCGCGACGCCGTCGGGATAGAGGTAGTAGGCGTCGATCAGGTCGAAATCGAAGCCGCCGCGCTGGATGCGGCGCAAATGGCGCAGCGTCGCGGCGGCCAAAAGCCATGGCGCTGCCGACATGCTGATTTTGGGCAGCAGCGGATAGCGCGGATAGGTCACCGGCAGCCCGGCCCGCAGCTCCGCCGCCGGAACGCCGGCGAGCCGGGCATAGCGGCCGAACCGTGGATTGCGCGACGGAAAATATGGCACGGGCGCGACGTGGCGAAGCTCCAAATTTCCGGCGCGCGCCAGATGCGCCAAGCGATGCTCGAGAAAAATGCCATGGCGCTGTTGGACAGCATTCGGGAACAGGGTCGAGAACGACAGGATCCTGAGCGGCCGCACATCCCTGTCCCGGTTGGCCTGCCCCGGCTCGCCTAGCCTGGCCCGAAGCCAACCTCGTTGCAGGTGGTTTCGAGCGCTCCGCTGC
>CAXTJW010000502.1:0-2919 GCA_964244305.1 uncultured Acetobacteraceae bacterium | reverse complement strand
CCCATGCGCATGTGGCGGAAGATGTTCTCGATCTCGACGATGGCGTCGTCGACCAATATCCCGGTCACGAGGGTGATCGCGAGCAGGCTGACGAAATTCAGCGTGAAGCCCATCGCCATCATAGCGGCGAAGGCCGGGATGATCGACAGCGGCAGGGCGACCGCGACCAGCAGGGTGGCGCGCCAGTTGCGCAGGAAGATGAACACGACGACCGTCGCCAGGATCGCGCCTTCGATGAGGCCGTGCATGGCCGACAGATAGCTGCCGCGGGCGGTGCGGACGCCGTCGTCGATCAGGGTGTAGCTCACGTCGGGATGTGCGGCTGCGAGCTTCGACAGCCGTGCCGCGACCGCGTCGCCGACCGTCACCTCGCTGGCGCCCTTGGCCCGGTATATCGCGAACGCGACCACGGGCGTGGCGCCGTCCATGCGGGCGAATGCGCGCGGCTCCTCATAGGCGTCCTCGACGCGGGCGACGTCGGACAGCCGCAGCTCGCGTCCGCCGGGCAGCACGAGGCGGGTGTCCTGCAGTTGCTGCAAGGTTCGCGCGCTGGCCAGGGTGCGTATGGCCTGCTCCTGCGCGCCGACCTCGCCGCGTCCGCCGGACAGGTCGGCGCTGGTGGCGCGGAGCTGGTTGTTCACGTCCCCCGCGGTGATGCCCAGGGCGGCCAGGCGGTCGGCGTCAAGGCTCACCCGGATCTCGCGGGTGACCCCGCCGATGCGCTCGACCCGGCCGACGCCGGCTGCGCCCTGCAGGTCGCGCAGAACGGTGTCGTCCACGAACCACGATAGGCCCTCGAGCGTCATGCCGGGCGCGGAGGCGGCGTAAGTCTGGATGCTCTGGCCGACGATATCGACGCGCTCGATGATCGGCTCGTCGATGCCGCGGGGCAGGTCGGTGCGGATCTTCGACACGGCGTCGCGCACGTCGTTCAGCGCGCGGTCGCTGCTGACTTCGAGCCGGAACTCGATCGCCGTCAGGCTGCTGCCATCGGTGACGGTGGATTGCAGATGCTTGACGCCGGTCACGGCGGCGACGGCGTCCTCGACTTTTTTGGTGACCTGGGTTTCGAGCTCGCCGGGCGCCGCGCCGGGCTGGGTGATGGTGACGGAGACGACCGGCACGTCGATGTTGGGCGACCGGGTGATGGGCAGCATGTTGAAGCCGACCAGGCCGAGCAGCGTCAGCACCGCGAACAGCACGAGCGGCGGGATCGGGTTGCGGATCGCGGCGCCGGAGATGTTGAAGGCCATGGCTAGCTGCCGCCGGCCGGCACGGCCGTCACGCGGTCGCCGTCGCGGATGAAGGTGCCGGAGACGGACACGACCGCTTCGCCCACGCGCAGTCCGTCCTGGATTTCCGCCGATGCGCCGGACCGCAGGCCGACCTGGACGTGGCGGGTTTCGACCAGACCGTCCTTCACCACCTGCACGACGGGGCCGTCCGGCTGGAACAATACGGCCGAGAGCGGGGCCAGCACGCCGTTACGGTGCGCCACCTCGACCCCGGCGCGGGCGAAGCTGCCGATCACCAGCGGGCCGTCGCCGTCGACCGCGACCCGCACGCGGCCAAGCCGGGTGGCGCGGTTCACCTCGGGGGAGACCAGGCGGACATGGCCGGTGCGCGGGCCGCCGGCGGTGTCGATGCGGGCAGGCTGACCGGGCCGCAGCTTCGCGAGCGAGGTTTCCGGCACGTCGGCCTCCAGCTCGACCGCGTTGTCCTGGATGATGCGGAACAGCGGGTCGCCGGCGCCCATGACGACCGCGCCCAGGCGGGCGACCCGGCGGCTGACGACGCCCGCGACCGGGGCACGGAGCTCGGTGCGGGCGAGCCGGACCAGCAGCTCGCGGCGCTGCGCGTCCGCATAGGCGCGGTCGGCCTCGGCGGCGTGCAGGGCATTGTTGGACAAATCGAGCCGGGCGGCGGCGGTCTGCGAGGCGGCCTGGCGCTGCTCGAACACCTCGCGGGCGGCGTTGCCGTTGGCGACCAGTTCCCGGGTGCGGGCCAGCGCGAGGTCGACCTGCACCCGGTTGGCCTGCGCCTCGGCGATGCTGCTGCGGGCCTGGGCGACGGCGGCGTCGGAACGGGCGATCTGCGCCGCATTCTGGGCGACGCTGGCGTCCAGCACGTCGCGGGACAGCCGGGCGAGCACCTGCCCGGCCGCGACGCTATCGCCCTCCTCGGCCAGGATTTCGGTAATGGCGAGCCCCTCGATCTGCGGGCTGACGAGCACCTCCTCACGCGGGACCAGCGTGCCCGTGAGTACGGCGGTCTCGGCGATCGGGCCGGTGGTGGCGGCAACGACGGTGACGGAGGGCGGCCGTGGCTCGGCGACGGGCGCGGGCGCTGCCTGGGCGGGCAGCGTGAGCAGCATGGCGGCGAGCAAGGCGCGGATCATGCGCGCGTCTCCTGCGGCCGGAGGAAGCGGCGGAGCAGAAGCTGCAGCACCGGTCGAAACCGGTCGGCGGTGAGCGTCGGGTCGAGCGCCTGATGCACGCATAGGCCGTCGCCCATGGCCATGATGAGCTGGCACGCGGTCTCGACGTCAAGGCCCGGGTCGACCACGCCTTTGGCCTGGCCGCGCTGGAGCGCTGCGACGACGGCGGCGCGGGCCTCTCGGGTGTTGCGGTCGAACATGTCCCGCACATCTGGGTTGCGGATGGCCTCTGCCATCGTCTCGGCGCACAGCGTTGCGATGGGTCCGGTGAGCATTTGCTCCAGGGCGTCGATGCCGATGCTCGCGAGGGCCTCGACGGGATCGTCGGCCTCGGCCATGCGCTCGAAGAACGCGGCGTGCTGCGTGCGCTCGGCCTCGGCGATGGCGGCGATGATGGCGACCTTGCTGGGGAAATAGCGATATAGCGCGCCGGGGCTCATGCCGGCCTCGACGCAGATTTCGTGCATGGACGCGCCGTGGAA
>CAXTJW010000501.1:0-2939 GCA_964244305.1 uncultured Acetobacteraceae bacterium | reverse complement strand
GCGGCGATGGTGCGGGCATGGCCGGGGCGGCCGCGCTTGGCGAAGAACGCGACGACCTTGGTTTCGGCCAGGATGCGTGCGGCGCGGAGCGTCAGCAGGTCGGGGCTGCCGGGACCCATGCCGACGACCTGCAACGTGCCCGTTTGCGCAATCCCGGTCATTCGCGTTCGCTGGCGAGGGCGTTGACGGCGGCAACGGCCATAGCGCTGCCGCCGCGGCGGCCGTGAACCGTGGCGAACGGCAGGCGCGCCCATGCGGCGAGCGCCTGCTTGGACTCGACTGCGCCGACGAAGCCGACAGGCATGCCGATGATCGCCGCCGGGAGCGGCGCGCCAGCGTCGAGCAGGTCGAGCAGATGGAACAGCGCCGTAGGCGCATTACCGATCGCGACCAGCGCGCCGGCGAGGTGCGGGCGCCATAACTCCAGTGCCGCCGCGGACCGGGTGTTGTCGATGCGGGCCGCGAGTTCGGGCGTCTCGGGCGCATCGAGAGTGCATATGACGGCGTTGTCGGCCGGCAGCCGGGCGCGGGTGATGCCGTGCGCCACCATCTTGCTGTCGCACAGAATCGGGCAGCCGGCCAGCAGCGCCGTGCGGGCGGCGGCGGCGAAGCCGGGGCTGAACTCGATGTCCTCGGTGACGCCGACGATGCCGCACGCGTGGATGAGCCGCACGGCGACCCGGGCCTCGGCGGCGTCGAAGCGGGACAGGTCGGCCTCGGCGCGGATGGTGGCGAACGACCGGGCGTAGATCGCTGCGCCGTCGCGGATGTAGTCGCGCGCGCTCATGCGGCCTCGGTGAGCGTGAGGCGCTGCGGCGGAGGCGTCGTGCCGGCACGCCAGTCCTCGACCCGGCTGTAGCGTCCGGCAGCACCGACGAGGACCGGTCCACCGGAATACGCACAGCCCTTCGCGCAGCCGGAGATGTGCAGCGGCCCCCCTGCCCCGTGCGCCGCCAACCATGCGGCGTCGGCGCGGGCGGGCACGGTGGCGCTGCCGCAGCCTGCGTTGCCGATACAGGCAGTGATGCCGAGGCGCGGGTCGGCCGGGTTGATGATCCAATCGTCCGCCGCCCGCCGCAGGGCCGGCACGTCCGCCGCATCGACGCGGCCCAGCAGCATCGCGCGCCATGGGCTGGTGCGGATGGCGCCCTCGCTGAAACGGTCTGCCAGGCCAGCGAGGGATCGCAGCCCGGCCGGATCGGTCTGTCCGAACGGCAGACCGAGGCCGAACGCGCCTGATCCCGTGCCATATCGATGAAATCCGATCGCATTCCCGGGCGCGCGCGCCGGCTGCACCGGGCCGCGTGGCTGTCCGGCCGCTGCGAGCAGTTGCCGCCGGACCAGCACCAGCATTTCTGAAGCGGACACCGTGCCATCGAGCCGAAGCACAATATCTGCGGCAGGCGCGCCGGCCAGCACGCCGCCGCCGTCGAGCGCCACGCAGAACTTGGACGGCAAATCGCCCGGGACCATGGCCTCGATCGCCGCCGCCAATGCCAGCGCGTCCGCCGCCACCGCCGGATCGTCGCTTGCGAGCGGCGGCGGCATAACGATGCGGCGTCGCTCGACCGCTGGATCAGGGTTGGCAAGCCCGGCCGCGACCATGGCCGCCGCGAAGCCGGGAACGGCTGCGTCGGACAGTCCGCGGACCTGCAGGTTGCCGCGCCGGGTCAGCTCAACGACGCCGTTGCCGAACTCCGCCGCGGCGTCCGCGAGCGCACGGGCGGCGGCGCTGGACAGGCGCGCACCCGGCGGCTTCACCCGCACCAGCAGCCCATCGCCGCTCGCCATCGGCTCATACAGGCTGGGGCACCAGCCGCGGCGCATGGTCATGCCTCTGGCCCGCTGTTGCGGCGCGGGTGCCACAATCCCTGCGCCTGCGCCTCGGCGAAGCGGGCGGCCAGGCTGGCACGGGCGTCCGGGTTGGCGCTGCGCAGGAACGCCTCGACCGCCGGCGTGCCCAGGGTCGCAGCGAACAGCAGCTCGAACTGCGCATCGAACCGGGTCGGCAGCGTGGCGGCGAAGCCGTGCAGCGCCTCGATGCCGCGAGCGATCTCGGCCGCACCGCGGTAGCCGTGCCGCATCATGCCCTCGATCCAGCGCGGGTTGGCGGCGCGGCCACGCACGACGCGAACGACCTCCTCCGCCACTGTGCGGGCGCGCGGCGCTTCGGGGCGGGAGGTGTCGAGATGATACAGCGCCGGCATCCCGCCCAGCGCGGCGGCCGCGGCGGCGAATCCGCCCTCGTGCGCCGCGTGCTCCGTGCTGTCCAGCAGGTCGATCTCGGCGTGGTCCTGCTGATGCACGAAGGCGTCGGCGGCGGCCACGCGTTTGGCGAGGCCGGCCGGGTCGGGCGCGCCCTCCAAACCTTGGCCATAGGCGCCGGCCGATGCGGTCATGTAATCGCCGCCTGCGCCGTACTTGCCGGCCGGCGCGCCGAAGATGCGCGTGGTCGCCTGGCGCAGCGCCGTCCCGGTCAAGCCGCGCGCCGCTGCCGCGAGCGGGTTCCAATCGGCCGCCTCGTCACGGTCGGCGATCGCCCGCACCAGACTGTCGAACAGCGCCACCTGGCCCGGGAAGGCGTCGCGGAACAGGCCCGAAATCCGCAATGTCACGTCGACGCGCGGCCGGTCGAGCAGGGCGATCGGCAGCACTTCGAACCCGTTGACCCGCGCCGACCCTGCGTCCCAAACCGGACGCGCGCCGAGCAGCACGAAAGCGAGCGCCAGGTCCTCGCCGCCGGTGCGCATGCTGGCGCTGCCCCACACGTCGATGACCAGGCTGCGCGGCCATTCGCCGTGGTCCTGCAGGTAGCGGCGCAGTAGCTCGGCCGCGGCCCGCTCGGCGAGCACCATGGCGGAGGCGGTCGGAACACCGCGCGGGTCGATGGTGGCGAGGTTGCGCCCGGTCGGCAGCACGTCCGCCCGGCCGCGGGTCGG
>CAXTJW010000500.1:0-2947 GCA_964244305.1 uncultured Acetobacteraceae bacterium | reverse complement strand
GGGCGGCTGATCGCCGGCGCCACCTCGGCCAACGTCGCCGCCGCCACCGCCTATATCGCCGACGTCAGCGATCAGGACGACCGCTCCCGCCGGTTCGGGCTGGTGGGCGCGACCTTCGGGGCCGGCTTCGTGATCGGCCCTGCCATCGGCGGCTGGCTCGGGGACTACGGCCTGCGCTGGCCGTTCTACGCGGCGGCGGCGCTCGCCTTCGGTAATTTCCTGTATGGCGTGTTCGTGCTGCCCGAGAGCCTGCGGCCGGAAAACCGCCGTCCGGTGACGTTGGCCCGCGCCAACCCGTTCAGCCTGCTGGGCAAGGTGTGGCGCGACCCGGCGCTGCGCAGCATGGCCATCGCCTGGTCGTGCAGCTGGATCGGCCTCGGCGCGGTGCAGAGCAGCCTGGTGCTGTTCACCCGCTACCGCTTCGGCTGGGGCATGGGGGCGAACGGCCTGATGCTGGCCGGCATCGGCCTGGCGCAGGCGGTGACCGAGGGCTTTTTGTTGACCCGCATCACCGCACGCCTCGGCGACCGGCGGACGGCGCTGCTCGGCTATACGGCGGCGGCGCTCGGCTATGCGACGCTGGCGCTGGCGCTGGCGGGCTGGATGCTGGCGCCGGCGGTGGTGCTGCTGGCGTTGGGCGGGCTGGCGATCCCCTCGGTGCGGGCGATGGTCTCCGGCCGCGGCGGCGTGGACAACCAAGGCGAGCTGCAGGGCGTGCTGACTTCAGTAGAGGGGCTGACCGCGGTGGTCGCGCCACTGCTGACGGCGTGGCTGTTCTACGCCTTCACTTCGCCGGCCGTGCCGGTGCATTTCGCCGGGGCGCCGTTCATGCTGGCGGCTGGCGGCGCGTTGCTGGCGGGAGCGTTGCTGCGAAAGCTCTGAACCGGCTTGACCCGATCCGGTTCAGGCAGTCATCTCCCTATCGGGGAGAAACACTGAATGAGCGACCAGCTTGCGGACAGCGCGGAGCGTCTGTTCACAGCAAACACCGGCAAGGCAGTCATCCGTTTGGCCGAGGACGGCGCGTTTCCGCATGCGCTGTGGAACGCCGTGACCGAGGCCGGCTTCACCGCCGCGCTGTTGCCCGAGCACGCCGGCGGCTTCGGCGCGACGGTCGCCGAGGCAATGTCGCTGCTGCGGATTTCCGCCGCCCATGCCGCGCCCATTCCCCTGGCGGAGACGATGCTCGCGGGCTGGCTGCTCGCCCAGGCCGGATTGCCGGTGCCGGCGGGCGTGCTGACCCTGGCCCCCGTGCGCGCGAAGGACGTGCTCAAACTGGACCGGACAGCGGATGGCTGGCGGCTCACGGGAACGGCCGCCCGCATTCCCTGGGCGCGTGACGCAGACGTGATCGTCGTGCTGGCGGAGGGTCCGGATGGCGCAGCCGCGGCGTTGCTGCGCGGCGGCTTCACCATAAGCCACGACCGCAACCTGGCCGGCGAGCCGCGCGATACGATCGCCGTGGACGCAACGCTGCCCATGGATGCGGTGGCGGCGGCCCCATCCGGTTTCGGCCCGGCGCAACTGCGCGCTGCAGGGGCGGCAATGCGCACGGTGCAGATCGCCGGGGCACTGGCGCGCACGCTGGCCCTGAGTGTGCAGTATGCTCAGACCCGGGTGCAGTTCGGCCGCCCGATCGGCAAGTTCCAGGCGATTCAGCATAACTTGGCGATCCTGGCCGGGCAGTCCGCCGCCGCCATCGCCGCCGCCGACATGGCCGCCGACGCGCTGGCGAACGGGCTCGATCCGATGCTGGTCGGCGCGGCCAAGGCCCGGGCGGGCGAGGCTGCGAGCATCGCCGCCGGGCTCGCGCACCAGTCGCACGGCGCGATCGGCTTCACGCAAGAGTACGAGCTGCACTTCGCCACCCGACGCCTGTGGTCCTGGCGGGACGAGTTCGGCAACGAGGCGGAGTGGAACGGCGTCGTCGGGCGCGCGGCCTTGGCGGCCGGGCCGGACGGGCTGTGGCCCCGGCTGACGGCGGCCTGATGGCCCAACTCGACAGCCTGTTGTCGCCGCGGTCGGTCGCGGTGATCGGCGCCTCGCCCGACCCGCACAAGATACGCGGCGCGCTGTTCCACGTATTGCGCAACAACGGTTTCGCCGGGCGGATCGTGCCGGTGAACCCGAGTTACCGGAACATCGACGGCGTCCCCTGCTTCCCCTCGCTGGCCGCTGCCGGGGAGCCTGTCGACCTGGCGTTGATCGCCATTCCCGCCGCGGGCGTGCTGCCGGCGTTGGAGGAATGCGCGGCGGCCGGGGTGCGCAACGCGGTGATCATCTCCTCCGGCTTCGCCGAGGACGACGCGGCGCCGGCCGATTTGCAGGACCAGGTGGCGGCGCTGGCGCGGCGCACCGGCATGCGCGTCTGCGGCCCCAATGCCGAGGGCTTCCACAACGAACCCGGCCACGTCAGCGCCACGTTCAGCCCGGCGGTCGACCGCGCCGCCGACGACCATCCGACGGCGACCACCAACCGCATCGGCATCGTGGCGCAAAGCGGCGGCATGGGGTTCGCGCTGTATAACCGCGGCCGGGCGCTCGGCCTGTCGTTCAGCACGGTGGTCAGCACGGGCAACGAGGCCGACCTGACCGCGGCGGATTTCCTCGCGCACATGGCGGACGACCCGGCCACCGCGGCGATATTGCTGTTCCTGGAGAGCGTGCGAGACCCGGCAGCCTTTGCCGCCGCCGCTGCGGCCGCCCATGCGGCGGGCAAGTTCATCGTCGCCATCAAGATCGGCCGGTCGGGGCCGGGCAAGCTCGCCGCCGCGTCGCATACCGCCAGCATGGCCGGCTGGGACGTCGGCTACGACGCGATGTTCCGGCGGCATGGGATCGTCGTCGCGACCGAGTTGGATGAGGCGCTGGGGATCGCGGCGGCGCTCGTGTGCAATCCGCCGGCGCAAGGCGGCCGGGTGGCGGTGGTGACGGTATCGGGCGGCGC
>CAXTJW010000499.1:0-2952 GCA_964244305.1 uncultured Acetobacteraceae bacterium | reverse complement strand
GCAGCCAGGCCGTCGTGCATCGCCCGGTCGACGTGCAGGCGATTGGCGCGGACTTCTACGCGTTCACCGGGCACAAGCTGTATGGCCCGACCGGCATCGGCGTGCTGTGGGCCCGGCGCGAGCTGCTGGAGGCGATGCCGCCGTTCATGGGCGGCGGCGACATGATCGGCACCGTGACATACGAGCGCAGCACCTGGGCGGAAATCCCGCACAAGTTCGAGGCAGGAACCCCGGCCATCATCGAGGCGATCGGCCTCGCGGCGGCGATCGAATACGTCGAGGCGATCGGCTTCGACGCCATCGCGGCGCATGAGGCCCGGCTGACCGACCACGCCCTGGCCCGGCTTTCCGCCATCCCCGGCTTGCGCGTGCTGGGCTCGGCGCAGGACCGTGGCGGGGTGTTCAGCTTCACGATGCAGGGCGCACACGCGCACGACATCGCCACTTTGCTGGACCGCCAGGGCATCGCCGTGCGCGCCGGCAATCACTGTGCCGAGCCGCTGTCGCGCCGCCTGGGCGTGGACAGCAGCGCGCGGGCCAGCACCGGCATCTATACGACCGAGGCGGAGATCGACGTCCTGGCCGACACACTGGTCCGGGTGCGGGAGTTCTTCGACTAGATGTTCGACGATCTCCGCGATCTGTATAGCGCCGAGATACGCACCCACGGGCGCACCCCCGCCCACGGCCAGCGCCCGGCCGCGTTCGACGCCGCCGCGAAGGGCGACAACCCGATGTGCGGCGACCGCGTCCAGGTGTTCGTCCGCCGCGACGGCAACCGCGTGGCCGAGGCCGGGTTCGAGGCGCGCGGCTGCGAGATCACCATCGCCAGCGCCGACCTGATGTGCGAGGCCGTCAGCAACCAGCCGGTCGACCGCATCCGGATGCTGTCGGACCAAGTCGCCGCCATGGCGCGAACCGGCCACTGCGACGCCTGCGACGAGGCGCTGCGCCGCTTGCACCCGCTGTCGGCCGTGCATGAGTATCCCTCGCGCGTGAAATGCGTGACCCTGCCGTGGCACGCCCTGCTGGCGGCCTTGGATGGTGCAAAGGAGACGACCAGTGAGTGAAGTGTCGACCTGGACCCCGGATGGCGAGGTCAACCCGAAGCCGACCGAGGATGCGCTGCTGGCCGCCATCGCCACGGTGTATGATCCGGAAATCCCGGTGAATATCTACGAACTCGGCTTGATCTACGCGGTCGAGATCGACGATGCGAACGCGGTGAAGGTCGAGATGACCCTGACGGCGCCGGGCTGCCCGAGTGCGCAGGAGCTGCCGGTGCAGGTGCAGGACGCGATCATGGCGGTGCCGGGCGTCACCGCCTGCAGCGTCGATACCGTTTGGGACCCACCGTGGGACCCGAGCCGCATGACCGAAGACGCGCGCCTCGCGTTGAACATGTTCTGACGGAGCCTCCGATGAGCGCCACCCAGACCGCCGCCCGCCCGCGCCGCGCGCTGCCGCAATTGATGACCCTGACCGACGCCGCGGCCGAGCGGCTGCGTGGCCTGTATGGCCGGGGTCAGCAAGGCATGCTGTTGCGCATCAGCGTCAATACGAAGGGCTGCTCCGGCCTCAGCTACGACATGACCTGGGTTCCCGCCGCCGGACCCGGCGATGAGACCGTGTCCGATAAGGGCCTGACCGTGCTGGTGGACCGCAAGGCCAGCTTGTTCCTGATCGGCAGCGTGATGGACTACGAGGTGAAGGACCTCGTCTCGGGCTTCACGTTCAGCAACCCGAACGAGAAGGGCCGCTGCGGCTGCGGCGAGAGCTTCCACGTCTAGCCTGCGTCCGGCATGCTTGTGTAAGGGATTGAGCAGCTAACGCGACCTGTCCCGCTGCTTGGTCCTTCGCGCGGTCGCATGCGCCGTCGAAGACGTTTGCGCAATCCTATTGCAACCATGCCGCCCAGCGTGCGCTTAGAAAGGCTACAAGCCTTTTTCGCAGGATGGACGGATGACCCAGTCAAATGGCTTTCGCATCGAGGAGGGCCGTCCGTTTCCGCAGGGCGCGACCTGGAACGGTCTGGGAGTAAACTTCGCCATCTTCTCGGCGAACGCCACCAAGGTCGAACTCTGCCTGTTCGACGATAGTGGCGAGACCGAGATCGGCCGCGTTGCCCTACCCGAGTACACCAACGAGATATGGCACGGCTTCCTGCCCGAGGCGCGTCCCGGCACTGTCTATGGCTATCGCGTGCATGGTCCCTATGACCCCGAGAACGGACACCGCTTCAACCCTAACAAGCTCGTGCTGGACCCCTACGCCAAGGCCGTCGTCGGCCATATTAAGTGGGTGCCCGAGCTGTTCGGCTACAAGATGGGCGAGGAGGACACGACCTTCGACGAACGCGACAGCGCGCCATTTATGCCGAAGGGCCGCGTGATCGACCCGGCCTTCACCTGGGGCGAGGACCGTGCGCCGCGCGTGCCATGGGAGCGGACCGTCCTCTACGAAACCCACGTCAAGGGCTTTACCAAGCTGCATCCGGGGGTCCCCGAGGCGATGCGCGGCACCTATCGCGGCTTGGCCAGCCCGGACGTCGTGCGCTACATTCGCGACCTCGGCGTTACCAGCGTCGAGCTGCTGCCGACGCACATGTTCGCCGACGACAGCTACCTCGTGGAGAAGGGGCTGGTGAACTATTGGGGCTATTCGACCTTGGCGTTCTTCGCCCCGAGCCGCCGCTACGCCCACGTGCCCGACTTCGCGTTCTCCGAATTCAAGGAGATGGTCAGCCGGTTTCACGCCGCCGGCATCGAAGTCATCATGGACGTGGTCTACAACCACACGTGCGAGGGCAACGAAAAAGGGCCGACGCTGTCGTTCAAGGGCATCGACAACGCCAGCTACTACCGCCTGCTGCCCGACCAGAAGCGATATTACATCAACGACACCGGTACCGGGAACACGGTCAACCTGTCGAATGCCCGCGTCATCCAGATG
>CAXTJW010000498.1:0-2989 GCA_964244305.1 uncultured Acetobacteraceae bacterium | reverse complement strand
TTCACCATCACCAACGGCGGCGTCTATGGCAGCCTGATGAGCACGCCCATCCTGAACGCGCCGCAATCCGGCATCCTGGGCATGCACAAGATCCAGGAGCGCCCGATGGCTATCGGCGGCAAGGTCGAGATCCGCCCGATGATGTACTTGGCGCTGTCGTACGACCACCGCATCGTGGACGGCAAGGAGGCGGTGTCGTTCCTGGTGCGGGTCAAAGAAGGCGTCGAGGATCCGCGCCGTCTGCTGTTGGACCTTTGACGGCGAAGCGCCATATCGCAAGTCTAAGCTCAAGGACTGCAAATGGCTGAATCCTACGACGTCATCGTCATCGGTGGCGGACCCGGCGGCTACGTCTGCGCCATCCGCGCGGCTCAGCTCGGCCTGCATACGGCATGCGTCGAGCGGCGGGCGACGCTCGGCGGCACCTGCCTCAACATCGGCTGCATCCCCAGCAAGGCACTGCTGCAGTCGAGCGAGAACTTCGAGGAGGCCAGCCACGCCTTTGCCGATCACGGGGTGATGGTCGAGGGCGTGCGGCTCGACCTCGCCCGCATGATGGCGCGCAAGGACACCGTGGTCAGCGCCAACGTGAAGGGCGTGGAGTTCCTGTTCAAGAAGAACAAGGTCGATTGGCTGAAGGGCAGCGGACGCGTCGCCGGCCCCGGCCTGGTCGAGGTCGACGGCGAGCAATACCAGGCCAAGCACATCGTCATCGCCACCGGCAGCGAGAGCATCAGCCTGCCCGGCGTCGAGCTCGACGAGACCGCGATCGTCAGCAGCACCGGCGCGTTGGAGCTCGATCGCGTGCCGGAGCACATGGTGGTGATTGGCGGCGGCTATATCGGGCTTGAGCTCGGCAGCGTGTGGAAGCGGCTGGGCGCCGAGGTCACGGTCGTCGAGTATCTCGACCGTTTGGTGCCGGGCATGGACGCGGAGATCGCCAAGACGTTCGAGCGCGTGCTGGGCAAGCAGGGCATCAAGTTCCGGCTGTCCACCAAGGTGACCGGTGCGGTCCGCGGCAATGATGGGGTGACGCTGACGGTCGAGCCTGCAAAGGGCGGCGAGGCTGAGCAGATCAAGGCCGACGTCGTCTTGGTCGCGATCGGCCGCCGCGCCTTCACCGACCATGTCGGCTTGCAGGAGGCCGGAGTGGCGCTGGATGAACGCGGCCGCATACAGGTCGACACGCACTATGCGACCAATGTGCCGGGCATCTACGCCATCGGCGACGTCATCGCCGGCCCGATGCTGGCGCATAAGGCGGAGGAGGAGGGCGTCGCCCTCGCCGAGCGGCTGGCCGGGCAGGCGGGACATGTGAATTACGACGTCATCCCCGGCGTGGTGTATACCTGGCCGGAGGTCGCCAGCGTCGGCAAGACCGAGGACGACCTGAAGCGGTTGGGCATCGCCTACAAGGTCGGTAAGTTCCCTTTTACCGCAAACGGCCGGGCTCGCGCTATGGGCAGCACTGACGGCTTCGTCAAGCTGCTCGCCGACAAGACGACCGACCGGTTGCTGGGCGCGCACATCATCGGCCCCGACGCCGGCGGGCTGATTGCCGAGCTCGCCACCGCCATGGAGTTCGGCGCCAGCAGCGAGGATGTGGCGCGGACCTGCCATGCGCATCCCAGCCTGAGCGAGGCGGTGAAGGAGGCCGCGTTGGCCGTTGACGGACGCGCCCTGCACATGTGACCTATCGGCATGACGATCGATGCGCCCCGCGACCATGTCTATGTCATCACCGTCACCTGGACGGGCAATCGCGGTACGGGCACGTCCGGCTATAAGGCATTTGCCCGGTCGCATGAGGTTTCCGTGCCGGGCAAGCCGCCGATCCTGGCGTCGTCCGACCTGGCGTTCCAGGGCGAACGGCAGCGCTACAACCCGGAGGAGCTGCTCGTCGCCTCGCTCTCGTCCTGCCACATGCTCTGGTATCTGCATCTGTGTTCCGCCGAGGGCATCCTGGTGCAGGCCTACGAAGACATCGCCGAGGGGGTGATGGTCGAAAGCTCGGACGGCGGCGGCCGGTTCACGGAGGTCGTGCTCGCGCCGGAGATCACGCTCAGCGCTGGCGCCAACCTCGACCGCGCCCGTGCATTGCATGCGGATGCGCACCGCAAGTGCTTCATCGCCAACTCGGTCAATTTCCCGGTGCTGCTCGAGCCTGTGTTCCATGTTGGCTAGCGCATGCTCGCCCTGACCATGGGCGACCCGGCCGGCATCGGCGGGGAACTGACGGTCCAGGCTTGGCGGGCGCTGCGTGCGAGCGGCCCCGCCTTCACCCTGATCGACGATCCGGACCGGCTGCGCGGCGTTCCGATCCGAGCGGTCGCTAGCCTCGCCGAGGCTGCCGGGGTGTTCGCCGAGGCGCTGCCGGTGCTGCCGATCAAGCTCGTCGCGACGCCGGTGCCGGGGTATCCCGACGGGGCCAACGCCGCCGCCGTCATCGCCAGCATCGAGCGGGCGGTACGGCTGGCGCTGGGGCATGAAGCCACAGCCGTTGTCACCAACCCGATCAGCAAGGCCGTGCTCTATGCGGCCGGCTTCCCGCATCCCGGCCATACCGAGTTCCTGGCCGCGCTGACCGGCTGCGCGCATCCGGTGATGATGCTGGCGAACGATTTCCTGCGGGTGGTTCCGGTCACGATCCACGTCGCGCTGCGGGCGGCGCTGGACGGCCTGACGGCGGAGGCGATCGTCACCACGTCGCGCATCACCGCGGCGGCCTTGCGCACACAGTTCGGCATCGCTGCACCGCGGCTGGCCATGGCCGGGCTGAACCCGCATGCCGGCGAGGGCGGCGCAATGGGGAACGAGGAGGCGCTGCTGATCGCGCCGGCCATTGCAGCGCTCCGTGCCGAAGGCATCGACGTCACCGGCCCGCACCCGCCGGACACGATGTTCACCCCTGCTGCACGCGCCGGCTACGACGCAGCCATCTGCATGTATCACGACCAGGCGCTGATCCCGCTCAAGACGCTCGATATGG
>CAXTJW010000497.1:0-3016 GCA_964244305.1 uncultured Acetobacteraceae bacterium | reverse complement strand
AGAACACGACCCGCAGGCCGCTTTCGGCGTAGGCCGCGAGGATGGTGTCGAGGGTGGGCTCGTCCATCGGCACCAGCGAGTTCATGTCCTGCACCGTCGTGATACCGTGGCGCAGGCAGTCCACCGCGCCGACCAGGGTGCGCAGGCGCAGCTCCCGTGCGCTGCGCGGTCCCAGATAGGCCGGCTGCGAATGCAGCGCCCAGACGTCGAACGGCATGTCCTCCAGCAGGCCCTTCTGCAGGACGTCGTAGGAATGGTAGTGCGCGTTGACGAAGCCGGGCAGCACGAGGAGGTCCTTGGCGTCGACTACCCGCGCCTCGCCCGCGGCGGCCCGGCGGCGAAGTCCGGCCTTCGCCGGAGCCTGCGCGTCCGGCGCGTCGACGCTGGCGATCCGGCCGTCTTGCACCAGGATGTCGCGCACCGGCGGATCGTGCGGGTCGCCGCCGGGCAGGTAGACGCGGCCGCCTGCGATCAGCGTGTCTTGCATCAAAGGCCGCGCTCCAAATTGCTGGGAAGGGTCGGTCACGCAGCCAGCTCCGGCAGCCTGAACACGCTGCCCCACCGGGTAATCAGCGCGGGATCGGCGCCGGCGAGGCATAGGCTTTTCCACAACGCCGTCGCGACGGAGTCGTAGAACGGCACCCCTAGCGCCGTCTCCAACCTCGGCGCCAGCGCCGCCGCCGACAGGTTGGTGCAGACGATGGCGATGGCTTGCGGCGATCCGTCTGCCACCTCACAGCACATTTGTTCCAACTGCGCCTCGGTCACCTCGGCAAATGAAAAGTTATCCCGGAGCCGCAAATGCCGCTCGGCCGCGCACTCGATGCCGATGCCGGCGTAATTGGCGATGATCCGTGCCTGCACGTCGTCCAGATACGGCGTCACCAAGCCCAGGCGTCGGATGCCGGTACGGGCCAGTACCTCGTTCAGCGCCAGGATGCTGGACGTCGCCGGAATGCCGGTCGCGGCGTGGATGCGCTGACACAGCGCCTCGTCGCGGTCAAAGCCGAGCCAGCTCGCCGAAGTGCCGCTCCAGGCGATGGCGTCGACCCGGGCGTCGGCCAGCAGCCCCGCCGCCTGCAGCACGGCCGCGTCGTCGAACTGCGCCAGCGCTGCGTCGGTCAGGGCAATCTCGGTCACGCGGAAGCGGCTGAAATGCAGGGTTACGTTGGGCAGCTCCGCCGCCATCGCGGTCGACAGCGGCTCCAGCACGGTGTTGGACGATGGTGTGAGAAAACCGAGCCGGATCGGGGGGCGCATCAACCGGTCCCGCCGAACAGCCGCACCAGCGGCACCGGCAGGCCGGTCATCGCCTTCGCATCGGGACGCCGGAAGCTGCCCGCGACCGGCTTACGGGGGCGCAGCGCCGCCAGGGTTTCCGCCTGGCGCACCGCGGCGGCGACTGCGTCCACCAAGGGCACCGGGACCTGCAAAGCGATCTGGGCCGCCAGGCCCGCCAGCGGCGCACCGCCGAGAATACAGACTTCCGCCCCAACCGCGACCGCCTGCGCGCATAGCGCAACGAGCTGGGCCGATTTCTCCTCCGCCACGTGCACGACGTCGGCAAACGCCTCATCGAGGCAATGGACCCCGGAACACCGCGCGCCCAGGCCGTTATAGTCCACGACCTCCCGGTACCAAGGCCCGAGCGCCGGCGTGAAGGTGACGATGGCGAAGCGGCGGCCTAGCATGCAGGCGGTCAACATCGCCGCCTCCGCCATGCCCACGACCGGGATCGTCAGCAGCTCGCGCGCGGCGCCCAGGCCGGGGTCGCCGAACGCCGCCACAACCGCCGCATCCGCGGTCTCGGCATGTTCGGCAAACAGTTCCAGGACCGCGCGTGCGCCGATTACGGCCTCCGCCCGGGTCGCGATGTAGGGCACGCCTGCCGTCGCGGTCACCGCATGGATCGTGGTCCCGGGGGAGGCGGCGGCGCGCGCAACGGCGGCGATCCGGTCGGTCACCGCCTGGCTGGTGTTGGGATTGGCCAACAGAAGTCTCATTCGCTGACGCCCTCCGATCCAAGCGCCCTACGCAGGCCGCCGGCAATCGCGGCGAATGCGGGCGTGCCGGCGATGCGTGGCCGCGGCAGGTCGACGACGACGTTGGCCGACACGCGCCCGGGCCGCGGCGTGAACACCAGGATGCGGTCGGCCAGGAACACCGCCTCGTCGATACTGTGCGTCACGAACAGCACGGTGGTGCGCTGCAGGGCCCAGATCGACAGTAACTCGGCCTGCAGATGGCCGCGGGTCTGCGCGTCCAGGGCGCCGAACGGCTCGTCCATCAGCAGGGCTCGCGGCCGGGTCGTGAGCGCGCGGGCGATGCCGACACGCTGGCGCATGCCGCCCGACAGCTCGTGCGGATAGCGTCCGGCGAATTCGGACAGGCTGGTCAGGGCGAGCATCTCCTCCGCCCGGGCGCTGCGCTCCGGCTTGGCGACCTTGCGTGCCTTCAAATTGAACTCGACGTTGCGCCGGACGGTCATCCACGGAAACAGGCCATGGTCCTGGAAGACGATGCTGGTCGCCGGCGAAGGCCCGTCCAGCTCGCGGCCCGCCACGATGATCTGCCCGGCCGTGGGCCGCTCCAGCCCGGCGATCATCTGCAGCAGCGTGCTCTTGCCGCAGCCGGACAATCCGAGCAGGCACACGAACTCACCCTCGGCGCACTGGACGTCGATGCCGCGCAGCGCCTCGACCCGGCCGGCCTTGCCCTCCGTGCCCTCGAACGTCTTGCCGACGCCGATGCATTCGATGAAGCCGCTCATTCTGCAAAATCGCTCAACCGGGGTTCGCGATCAGGCCGTCCTGCCACCGGCACGCCCACGCCCGCAACCGGCGCACCGACTGATCGGCCAGCAACCCGATGGCGCCGATAACGACGATACCGGCAAAGATCAGCTCGGTCCGGAAGGTCATCTGCGCGTTCAGGATCATGTAGCCGAGGCCGGACTTCACGGCGATCATCTCCGCCGTCACCACCGTCAGCCAGCCGCCGCCGATCGCCAGGCGCA
>CAXTJW010000496.1:0-3020 GCA_964244305.1 uncultured Acetobacteraceae bacterium | reverse complement strand
AGAACGCCAACATCGCGGCCGGCGGCGTGCTGCCGATGTGCCAGGACACCGGCACGGCGCTGGTGTTCGGCAAGAAGGGCCAGCGCGTCTGGGTGGAGGGCGACGAGGAGGAGGCGCTGTCCTACGGCGTCCACCGCACCTACACCGAGACCAACCTGCGCTACTCGCAGATGGCGCCGCTGAGCATGTTCGAGGAGGTGAACACCGGCAACAACCTGCCGGTGCAGTTCGATATCGCGGCAGCGCCGGGCGACCATCATGCCGACGAGCTTTCGCTTATGTTCATCGCCAAGGGCGGCGGGTCGGCGAACAAGTCGTTCCTGTTCCAGGAGACACGGGCGATCCTGAACCCGGTCAAGCTTCTGGAGTACCTCGGAACCCGCATCCGCACGCTGGGCACCTCTGCCTGCCCGCCATACCATTTGTCGATCGTGATCGGCGGCACCTCGGCCGAACTTTGCTTGAAGACCGTGAAGCTCGCCTCGACCAAGTGGCTCGATGCGCTGCCGACGGAAGGCAGCCGGGCCGGGCACGCCTTCCGCGACCTTGACATGGAGCAGAGGGTGCTCGAGCTGACCCGCACGCTCGGCATCGGCGCGCAGTTCGGCGGCAAGTATTTCTGCCATGACGTCCGTGTCGTGCGCCTGCCGCGGCATGGCGCCAGCCTGCCGGTCGGGATCGGCGTGTCCTGCAGCGCCGATCGGCAGATATGCGCCAAAATCACCCCGGAAGGCGTGTTCCTGGAGCAGCTTGAGGCCGACCCGTCGCATTATCTGCCCGAGGCGACCGATGACATCCTCGGCGGCGACGTGGTCAAGGTCGACCTGAACCAGCCGATGGAGGCGATCCGCCGGCAGCTTTCCGCCTATCCGGTCAAGACCCGGCTCGCGCTGAACGGCACCGTCGTCGTCGCGCGCGACATCGCCCACGCCAAGCTGAAGGAGCGCCTGGACCGCGGCGAGGGCCTGCCGGATTACCTCAAGGATCATCCCGTGTACTACGCCGGCCCGGCCAAAACGCCCGTGGGCCTCGCCACCGGCAGCTTCGGCCCGACCACGGCCGGGCGGATGGACAGCTACGTCGCCGAGTTCCAACGCGCCGGTGGCAGCCTGGTGATGCTGGCGAAGGGCAACCGCTCCCGCGCGGTACGGGACGCCTGCAGGGCCTATGGCGGATTTTATCTCGGCAGCGTCGGCGGCCCGGCGGCACGGCTGGCGCAGGACTGCATACGCAAGGTCGAGGTGCTGGAATACGAGGAGCTCGGCATGGAGGCGGTCTGGCGCATCGAGGTGGAGGACTTCCCGGCCTTCATCGTGATCGACGACAAGGGCAACGACTTCTATGACGGGCTGGAATAGATGCGTTTCACGGTCGACCGCCTGGACCACTTGGTCATCAACTGCGTCGACGTCGAGCTGACCGCGTCGTGGTATCAACGCGTGCTCGGCATGGAGCGGGAGGAGTTCGCCGACGGGGAGCGAACCGCGTTGAAATTCGGCGGCCAGAAGATCAACCTGCGCCCGCATGACAGCGATGCACGGGCATGGTTCACCGGCGTCAACAGCAAGCCCGGGGCCGCCGACCTGTGTTTCATCACCGCCGTCGGACCCGAGGACGTGGTGGAGCATTTGCATAGCTGCGGCATCGCGATCGAGGCCGGGCCGGTCGCCAAGGAGGGCGCGCTGGGCACTATCCAGTCGGTTTATTGCCGGGACCCCGACGGCAACCTGATCGAGATTTCCTCCTATCTTGCCCATTGATCCTCTGGGACACGACAGCTTGAGCCGCCGCACGGGCTGCATCGCGCTGGCCTGATTGCGCCTCTCCGACTTCGATTTTGAACTGCCGCCGGACCGCATCGCCCACCAGCCGGCGCGCCCACGCGATGCCTCGCGGCTGCTGGTCGTGGGTCACGAACTGCAGGACCGGTTCATCCGCGACTTGCCGGGTCTTTTTCGCCCCGGCGACCTGCTGGTAGCGAACGACACCCGCGTCATCCCGGCACAGCTCGCGGCGCGGCGCGGCGCGGCGCGGATCGGGCTCACGCTCGACCAGCCCCGGCCCGATGGTTCCTGGCACGCCTTGGCCCGCAATGCCCGGCGGCTGCGGCCCGGCGATACGCTGACGTTCGACGGCGCCCTGGACCTCGAGGCCACGCTGCTGTCCCGCGACGACGACGGCGGGGTCATTGTGCGCTTCAACCAGGTGGGCGAGGCGTTCGCCGAGGCGCTGCGCTGTGCCGGAGCGCTGGCCCTGCCGCCCTACATCGACCGGCCGGCGGGTCCGACGGCGCAGGACGCGACCGACTATCAAACCGTGTTCGCCGCGCATGAGGGCGCGGTCGCAGCACCGACGGCCGGGCTGCATTTCTCCGACGCTTTGCTGAGCGCGCTCGACGCCGCCGGGGTGCAGCGCGCGCTTGTTACGCTGCACGTCGGTGCCGGCACCTTCCTCCCGGTGCGAACCGACGATCTCGCCGGGCACCGCATGCATGCGGAGTGGGGCGAGGTCACGCCGGCCACCGCCGACGCGATCAATGCAGCGCGGCGCGTGGTCGCCGTCGGGACCACCACGCTGCGGGTATTGGAGACCGCCGTGGATGCGGCGGGCCAAATGCAGCCGTTCCGCGGCGATACCAGCCTGTTCATCACGCCGGGATTCCGGTTTCGCGCCGTGCAAGCGCTGGTGACCAACTTTCATCTGCCGCGGTCCACGCTGTTCATGCTGACCTGCGCATTCGCCGGGCAGGCCCGCATGCAGGCGGCCTACGCCCATGCGATCGAGCAGAACTACCGCTTCTACTCTTACGGCGACGCGTGCCTGCTGGAGCGAGCCGAATGAGCTTCGGGCCCAGATGAGCCTCACTCATAGCGTGGCCGCGACCGATGGCGCAGCACGGGCCGGAGTGCTGCATACGGCACATGCCGCGGTCGAAACACCGGTGTTCATGCCGGTCGGCACCGCTGGCACGGTGAAGGCCATGACCGCCGACCAGGTGCGCGCCACCGGCGCCAAGCTCG
>CAXTJW010000495.1:0-3047 GCA_964244305.1 uncultured Acetobacteraceae bacterium | reverse complement strand
TGGAGGCGGCGGGCGAGCAGGTCGGCGTGGTGACGGGGATCGTGGCGATCTGGCAATACCGCATCGTGATCGAGGGTCAGCAGGACCACGCGGGCGGCACGACGATGGCGGAGCGGCGGGATGCCGGGTTGGCGGCGGTTCGGCTGTTGGCGTGGTTGGATGCGGAGTTGCCGCGGCATTGCGGGGAGCGGACGGTTTGGACCTGCGGCCGGATCACACTGTCGCCGGGGGCCGGGTCGATCATTCCGGGGCGGGCGGAGGTGCTGTTTCAGTTCCGGGATATTTCGATGGAGGTGCTTGAGCGCTTGGACGCGGTGCTGCGCCGGGGCGTGCAGGAGAGCAACCGGCGGGAGCGGTGCATGGCGACATTGGAAGTGACGAGCCAATCGACGCCGGCGTTGTGCGACGATGGCTGGCAAGCAGCGCTGGCTGCGGCGGCGGAGAATTTGGCGCCGGGGAAGTGGCGGCGGATGCCGAGCGGGGCTGGGCATGATGCACAGTATATGGCGCGGGTAATGCCTTCGGCGATGCTGTTTGTGCCGTCGATTGGGGGGATCAGCCATCATTGGGCGGAGGATACGAAGCCAGCGGACTTGGCTATGGGGATGCGGGTGCTGGCGGAGGGAACGCGGAGATTTCTCGCAGATTAAGGTGCGCCCCTGGCATCTCGTGGCGATACTCGGGCTGTTTGGGTTGTCATTCTCGCGCCGATAGCAAGAAGCTCATTATTCCCGGTGCCAAAGGCACAGCGAAATTAACGGTTTGAAGGCGCTGACGCCGGGCCAGGCAGCGCGCCCGAACCGGGCTTGATCGTGCCGTCCGTTTGCGGCACGGCAATCGGGGCGACGATCACCGGTGCGACCCCGTCGCGGTCGCCAAGGCCGATCTGTTCCGCCGTAGCCTTCGTCAAATCAACCGTGCGGCCGTCCACGTAAGGCCCGCGATCCTGCACCGTGACCACGGCCGTGCGGCCATTCTTGAGGTTGGTCACCTTGGCGACGGTCCCGAGCGGCAGTGTCTTGCTCGCCGCCGCCTGCCCGCCATGGTCGAAGCGCTGCCCATTTGCCATGCGCTTGCCCTGAAAGCTGGGCGCATAGACCGACGCCTTGCCGGCCTGCTTGCGTCCGCTGCGATCCTCGACCACGCGATGCGCGGGCGCCGGCGGCACGGGCGGCTGCTCGGCCAGTTTGCGGGCTTCCTCCTGCACCTGCGGGCTATTCAGGTTAAATGGAACGGCGCCCGCTGCCGGCGCCGGCATCGTTTCCGAATGGGCAACGGCTGTCACCAGGCATGCGAGCGCTAGGAAAGCTGCACTGCGGCCGCATCGGTTCATGGACGTGTCCTTCCGTAGATGAGCGCGGAAAAGCGAGGAAATAGCGCCCGGCCTGCCGATGCTTCCGCACGGAGTAGACATGATCACACGGGAATGCGGCATTAAATTTGGGACATCGCCGCGATCATTGGACGCGGTATGTTCGCTTGCCTTGAACGCCGTTGATGCCACGGTTACCGCAGTTCACCCCTACGGCCCTGGATCACCGCGTCGCAAACGCTCCTCGCGAAGACGGAGTCTAGAGCAGGTCGCGACGTCAGCGGCCGCGCGCTAAAGCATCTCCAACTGTCGCTTGCGCCGCGGCGGTGGATACGCGGCATCGATCTCCGCCAAATCCTGCGCCGTCAACCGCAGCGTCGCCGCGGCCGCATTCTGCCCGACATGGACGCGGTCCCCCGCCTTCGGGATCGAGACCACGCCGGGCTGCCTCAATGTCCAAGCAATCGCAACCTGCGCCGGAGTGGCCTCGTGCCGCCGGGCAATCTCCATCAGCGCCTTCGACCGCAGCAGCGCCCCGCCCTGGCCCACTGGCGAGTAGGCCATCACCGGCATCCCCTGCCCCCGCGACCACGGCAGCAGATCGAACTCTATCCCGCGACTCTCGACATTGTACAACACCTGGTTCGCGCCGCAGCCCAGCGGCAGCTCCGCCATGTCGTCCACGTCGAAGTTCGACACGCCCCAAGCCCGGATATGCCCGGCCTCACGCAAAGCCTCGAACCCGGCCACGGTCTCGGCCAGCGGCGTGCCCCCGCGCCAATGCAGCAGATAAAGGTCCAGGCAATCCGTCCGCAGCCGCTTCAAGCTCCGCGCGCAAGCGGCAGCCACCCCGGCGCGGGACGCATTGTGCGGAATACACCTTCGACACCAAAAACACCCGGTCCCGCTGCCCGGCGATGGCGTCTGCAACCACCTCCTCCGCCGCACCCTCGCCATACATCTCCGCGGTGTCGATCAAGGTCATGCCGCGCTCGATGCCCAGCCGCAGCGCCGCGGCCTCCTCCGCGCGCGGACGCTGCCCCT
Source organism: uncultured Acetobacteraceae bacterium (assembly GCA_964244305.1). Classification (GTDB taxonomy): domain Bacteria; phylum Pseudomonadota; class Alphaproteobacteria; order Acetobacterales; family Acetobacteraceae; genus CAHJXG01. Next base: position 691 of record CAXTJW010000495.1, on the reverse strand, counting down.
CCCCCAAGCGCCAGGTGCCCTGCCCCAGCCGCGGCATCGTCTGCGGCAGCGGCGCATCAGGCATCGGCGAACTCCTCCGCACGGCGCAGCAGCCGCAGGAAATTGCCGCCCCACAACGCCCCGATCTCCGCCGCGTCATAGCCCCGGCGCACCAGCTCTGCGGTCAAATTCCCGCTCTCCGACGCATCCCGCCAGCCGGAAAACGCCCCGCCGCCGTCGAAATCCGAGCTGATGCCGACATGCGCCAGCCCGCAGCGTTTCACCACATAGTCGATGTGGTCGACGAAATCGGACACCGTCACCCCGTCCGGACGCCCGCCGGGCCGCAGGAAGCTGGGCATGGCGGTGATGTTCACCATCCCCTCGCAATCCCGCAGCGCGTCAAGCATCAGGTCGTCGACATTGCGCGGCACGTCGCACAGCGCCCGCACGCAGGAATGTGTCGCCAGCACCGGCGTGCGCGACAGCCTCGCCGCCTGCATCGCCCCCTGCGCCGACACGTGCGAAATGTCGACCAGCATGCCCAGCCGGTTCATCTCCAGCACCGCTGCCCGGCCCAGCTCGCTCAGGCCGCCATGCAGGGTCGCGCCGTCGCCCAGGTCCTTGCGCGGGTTGCTGCTGTCCGCCAACGAATTATGCCCGTTATGCGTAAGCGTCATATACCGCGCGCCCTTGGCCCGGAACGCCGCCA
>CAXTJW010000494.1:0-3050 GCA_964244305.1 uncultured Acetobacteraceae bacterium | reverse complement strand
TGGCCCGGCGGCCGTTCCGCACGTTCATCTGGATCGGCGCGACGCCCTCGATCGCACCGTCGTTGATGTCGCGGTGGCGCGGGAAACCCATGGCCTCGCACGCCGCGATGAAGGCGGTGGCGCCTGGGGACAGGCTCCGGGGCTCGCCCACGGCGATCAATCCCTCGCTCCCGCGGGTGGTCCCGGGATCGCCGGTCCAGCGCTCGATACGGCGGAACACCGGCATGACGTCGTCGTGCGACCAGCCGCGCGCGCCGGCCTGCGCCCAGCGGTCGTAGTCATGCGGCGAGCCGCGCAGGAACACGAGGCCGTTGATCGAGCCCGATCCGCCCAGCACCCGGCCGCGCGGCCAGGCGACGCTGCGATTATTGAGTTCCGGCTCGGGCTCGGTGGCGTATCCCCAATCGTACTTGCCGCTGGCGAACAGGCGGGCGTAGCCGGCCGGGATGTGGATCCAGATATTGCGATCCTCCGGCCCAGCCTCCAGCAGGGTCACGCGGCAGGATGGGTTTTCCGACAGCCGCGCCGCCAGGATGCACCCGGCGGTGCCGCCGCCGATAACCAGGTAGTCGGGCGTCTCGCTCACATCGCCTCCCAAACGTTTGGGCGCGATGCTAGCCTATGCGGCTGCGGGTGCCATCCCGGACCTCGTCATCGCAGGCCGGCTCGCGATGACGCTACGAAGCGCCGATCTGCTTCGCCGGGCCGCCGAGCTGCTTCTGCCGCAGCGCCGCCAGCCGGTCGTTGAGGCCGGTTGGACCCGGCAGCTTGCCCTGCACCTGCTGCAGCGCGATCGCGATGTTCTGGTCCTCTTGCTCCGGCCGGCTCGGGGCCAGCAGCTTGGCCTTGGCATTCGCCGCCTCGGCGTCGGCGAGGTTGCGCGACGCATTATCCTGCATCGCCTTCAGCGCGACGCTCAGCCCGCTCGTCGCGGTCGACAGCCCGGCCGCCTGCCGCGCCGCCTCGGCCCGCTGCTGCGCCATGTCGCGCTGCTGTTCCGCCCGGCCCATGTCGCGCTGGGCCCGGTTCAGGTCGTCCCGCGCCGATTTCAGCTTTTGCCCAGCCTGCTGGTAGGTTTGCTCCAGCGACTGCAGGAAATCCTGCGCGTCGGCCGCGTCCTGCTTCTCGCGGTCGATGTCCGGACCCATGCCCTCCAGCATCGAAACGAGAGTGTTGAGGCTGTTGTTCAGGTCGGCCTTGCGCGCCGGGTCGGTCTCGGCGTCAGCGCGGTGCTGGATCTGCTCGGCCGCGGCCATGCGCTGTTGCGACAGGGCCAGGATGGCGTCGGCCTCGCGCTTCTCCTTGTCGAACGCCACCCGGGCCTCGGCCACCTGGCGGCCCAGCACGTCGAGATGCTGCTCCATGGTGCGCAACTCCGCCTCGGTGGCGGATTTCGGGTCCCACCGCACGATCGCCTCGACGGCGCCGTTGACGGCCTGGTCGGTCTTAACGCCGACGAGGTTGCGGATGAATGTGATCACTGCAGTCTCCCATGCTTCAATGAAATCAACCGGCCATCGCGCCGGCGTTGAGCAGCGCCACCGCGATCTGGATGCCGATCAGCACCAGGGCAGCGGCGACGTTGCCGGCCTCGATCATGCCGCGCAGCCCGCGTATCATGGCGCTCGCGGCCACGAAGGTCAGCAGCTGGACGACCAGCGACACCAGCCCCCACAGCACGATGTCGAGAACCAGCACGCTGGTGGCAAGCGTCGCCGCCAACGGCATCGCCAGCGCCACCAACGTTCCCGCGATGACGACGCCGGCCGCCACGTTGCCCTCCCGCATCAGCCGCCACTCGTTGAACGGCGTGATCGCAATGTAGCAGGCCATGCCAATGCCGAGCAGCACGAGCGTCGCCGCGAGCTGGCCCAGCAGGACCGGCAGGCCCTGCAGCAAGGTGGCGGTGATGCTGTCCATGCGTGTCTAAGCCAGTTGGAGAGTGGCGGGATTGAGGTCGATGCCGGCCCTGACCTCGACCCAGGCGCGTCCGGCGTCCTGCATGGCGGCGACCAGGATATATTCGGTGGCGGGAGCCGGCGCCGGGCTGCCGGTCGGTGCTGCATAGAGCATGGCCTGGCTCTGAATGGTGCGGCTGCCGGACAGGCTCTCGATCGTCTCGTTGAGGATGCGCGGAGACACGCGGCTGTCGCCCGGCGCCCAGACGCGGGTGTAGACCTTGCCATCCTTGGTCTGGAACTCGGGCCAGCCGATCATGCCCTCGTTCGGATCGAGCCACGCGCCCCACTCGGTGGGGTCGGTCGGCGTGATCTCGTCGATGGTGCCGAACAGGCGGCATTCGTCCGGATCGCCGGCGGCGTCGAGGTGGAGCTGCACCATGCTTCGATCGTCGGGCAGATAGAGCCGCACGAGCTGCGTATTGCCGGACACCACGCGGCCCACCCTGCTCACGCTGATCTGGCCGCTGCCTGCAGGCTGCGGCAGCTTGATCGCGCCGCCGGCCAGGATGAACGGCGTGGGATCGAGCGCCAAGGTCATGCCGACGCGGAATTTCGACGGCGTGTAGCCCTCGCCCGACAGCTTATGCCGCAGCAGGTTTCCGGCACTTTGCAGGGCGTTGGTCGGTGGGGCGCTCGCACCAGTGCTCATGGGGGCTCCTTGTGTGGCGGGGCGGCGTTGCCAGGCAAGGTAGGCGATGCCGCCGCCGCCGGCCAGCAGCACGGCCCAGACCCATGTCGAGCCAGCGTTGCCCGGCACGCCCGGCGTGCGCTGCGGCGGCGCTTGCGCGATCTCGGGCGGGACGTCGGGCGGCAGCGCGCCGGGCGTGCGCGGATCGCTATCGCGCTCTGCGAGCTTACGGTCGAGGTCGTCCAGTTTTTGTCGCAGGTCGGCGTTGTCTTGCGCCTGCCGGTTGGCCTCCTGCCGCCACTGCTGATAGCCGGGGTCGTTTTGGTTGTTGTGGAAGAAGTCGCCCGATCCGGAGCGGCTGAGGTTGTTCAGCATCGACCACAGGAACAGCCCGTCCCACACGCCAAAGCTGCGGTTGCCGCCGTAATAGGCCGACGGCGCGGACCAGCCGCGGCTGTTGA
>CAXTJW010000493.1:0-3065 GCA_964244305.1 uncultured Acetobacteraceae bacterium | reverse complement strand
TCCAGGATAGCCTTCACCGGGCCGCTCGTGGCCGAGCGCACCAGCGCCGGCAACGCGGGGTCGCCGTCGCTGATTACGGTGACCGCGTCGCCCTCCCGCCAGCCCTGATCCTGCAGCGCCGCACGCAGCAGGGCATAGGGTTGCTCGGCTACGCTGCGCACCAAAGCAAAGCGTCGGGTAGGGTGGCCCTCTCGCTCCACCTTGCCGCAGACCGCCTCGAAGTTCCGAACCTGATGACCCGGCACTGCACGTATGTAGGCGCCATCGAGCATGATAACGGGCCGGCTCGCGTCCGCTGCGGCGGCTTTGGCCGGCTTGTATGGGACAGCCGTGACCTCCGCGGCTGCTTGCCGGTCGGCCGCCTCGAGCTGCAGGGCCACCGCATGGGTGCGGGTGCGCAGGCTCTCGTGGTTCGTCGGAGAGACGGGCAGCAGAGCTTCCAGAATGCGTGCACCATCACGGAACGAGGTACGCGCACCCAACTCGGTCTGCACCCGCTCCAGCTCCGGCGTGCAACGGGCCGTCAGCAACGCGCCAACCGGCGAGAACAGCACCGTCCCCGTCCTGGGTGCGGGCTGGCGGCAGCGGCAGACCTTGAACCGTGGCGCTTCGACCTCGACTGTGCCGAACAGCGTCTGCAGCCGGCGCGTGCGCCGGTCCTTGAGCGGCCGCAGCTCTCCGCAGTCCGGGCAGACCCGGTGGTGGGCCGCATACGCCGCCACCTGGCCGCACAGCATGCTCGCCTGCAGCTTGGCCAGAAGCATCTTGGTCTCGGCGAGCACGAGGCCGACCTCCGCAAGCGTGCTGACCACCCCTGGCCGGCTGATCGTTAACAGCTCCGTCGTCTGCACATCCCCCGCGCTTGTCCTCGCCTCCAATCGCACCGTCCACTGCATCACGCCTGCCGCCCTCATGGTCAGGCGTCACCCAGGCCAATCAGCCCAAAACGAGCAAGCAAGTAGGCTGCCCCAAGTTTTTGACACTCCCCGGGCTTGCGCGTTGATGCGCCTACCATGGGCCGGACGCCGCCCTGAGGCTCGCATGGGCTGCACGCAGCAGCTCGGTGTGGAGCCTATTCAGGCGGGCGCCCCGGACGGCGAGCGTCACGCCCGCGGCGAGCAGGCCGGGCAGGATCACCCAGCAGACGGCCCAAGTGAGGGCCAGGGACCAGAGCAAGTAGTGGGCGAACACCCTCAAGCAGAAGCGTCCCCACGCCGCCGACCAGGACCACATTCGGGGACAGCGTGCTGGAGAGGACGGCGGACACAAGCCGGACGATCTCCAGCACACCGCGCCCCGCGACGCCGAGCACGGCCGACATCGGGTCCAGCCGCTCGGCGAGCCGCTCCAGCGCGGCGTGATCGCCGGTCGCAAAGCCGCGCAGGACGGGATCCCAGACGATCGCGTCGCGGGCGACAACCAGCGTGCCGCCGCCCTCGCCCAGCACGTGCCCGCGCACGCTGCCATCCAACTCGAGCGGCCCGAAGCGGAGCAGCAGGCGGTGCTCGACCGACGCCTCATTGCCGAACGGGACGGGCACCGTCACGTTGACGTCGGCGATCCACCTCAACGTCATGCGGCGCCCCGGAACCCGCGCGCAGCCAGCCGGCCGCGGTCACCTCCTGGCTCGGAGGCAGGCGCGCGAAGCGGTCGTCGCGCTCGTCCCAGCGCAGCACGGGGCAGCCGTGCTGGGGCGGCGGGTATCGCGCCACGGCGTCCGGGTGGCCGCCGTTCGCCGCGCCGGGCACGAACGCGGACCCGATCGTCGATGTCGTCGGCTGCCAGGCGCCAAGCGCCAAGCGCCAGTGCGACGCACGAGCAAGCCGAGCGATCCCGGTGGGCTGGACCGCGAACAGGCGCCGGTCGGCTCGCGCATCGCGGCCACCGCCACCGCCGGGACGACGGCGACTGTGGGCCGCACGATCGCATGGCAGCCGTTTCGGATGACGGTCCCCGAGACCGCGTTCGCGTGCGCTCGCTTGCTGGCGAGGTCGCTGGACGTTAGCGCGTTCGCGTCCTGGGCGGCTTGTGCGGCCTTGGCGGCGCAGAGCGCGGGGAGCAGCAAGCCCTTGGCGACGAGTCTCAGAAGGATCGGGCGGCACGGCGGTGGTGCACCGTCGTCCGGCGATGGCAGGGCGGCACCGTGGAGCGGTTCCTCGCATTGGCCTTTCTCCGCCTTGATGCCTGACCGGTGCAGGATGCCGAGCTCTTGACTTCCTCGCACGCGAATGGCTAAGTGCAATAATGAAAAAGCCCAATTTGTTGTTTTCCGTTCGGGCGGTGGTGGCGGACAACCGCGGCCATGGGAAGCGGGATCGGCGACCGTCTCCGGGCGCGAGCGAAGGAACTCGGGTTGACGGACGCCGAGGTGGCGCGGCGCTTGGGCCTCGCCCAGAGCCGGTATGCCCACTACGTGTCGGGCACGCGGGCGCCGGACTACCAGACCCTGGCCCGCATCTGCCGCGCCCTGCTCACCTCGCCGGACCACGTGCTCGGCTTCTCCGCGGAGGGGGCCGGGCGTGCGCCCGAGGAGGCCGTGCTGCGGGACCGCGCCGCCGCGGCGCTCGACGCTATGGACCTGCGCAGCCTGCGCCTGGCCGCGGACTTGCTGGACGTCATCGCCCGCGGGTCGGAGAAGTAATCTGCGCCCAAAGCTGCAGAGGCGATCGGAGATGTCATTCTCGCTGCTGCACGGGCGCGCATCGCGACCACACTTTTGCTCGCCTTTGCACGGACAGCAACATCCTGGAAGCGATAGCTCCGGCCGAGTTCGGCAGACGTCCGCCTCACGCTTGGTGGTACCCCCGGCGGCGACGCCCGACCGAAGCGCCGGCCTCAGGCGTCGAGCGCGACCAGCGCCGCGACGAGGTCCCCGGCCTGCACGCCGATCCCCTCCGCCACCTCGAGGAACTCGACGACGTCGAGCCGGCGTTCCCCGCTCTCGTATTTGGACATGTAGGACTGCGGCCGATACAGCCGGTCGGCCAGCTCCACCTGGGTGAGGCCGGCGGCCTGCCGCGCCTCGATGAGCAGCTGGCACAGGCGCGCGTAGCGGGGCGAGAGGC
>CAXTJW010000492.1:0-3076 GCA_964244305.1 uncultured Acetobacteraceae bacterium | reverse complement strand
AGCATCGCCGAGCTGGTCCAGCAATCCGCCGACGACAGCCAGACCAACGGCACCGCCCCCGAGCTCGACCGCCAGGAGCGCGCGCTGATCGCCAACGTGCTGCGTCTGCGCGGCATGTCGGCCGACGACGTCATGATCCCGCGCGCCGACATCATCGCCATGCCGGTGGATGTCACGTTGGAGCAGGCGCTGGACCAGATCCGGCGCGAGGGCCACTCCCGCCTGCCGGTGTTCCGCGAGCAGTTGGACGAGATCGTTGGCATGGTCCACATCAAGGACCTTTTTTCGTATGTCGGCCGCCCGGATGCATTCAACCTGGAGGCGCTGCTGCGCCGCCCGCTGATGGTCGCGCCGCAGATCCCGGTGCTGGACTTGCTGCTGCAGATGCGGCAGGCGCGGATGCATCTCGCCTTGGTGGTTGACGAGTATGGCGGGATCGACGGTCTGCTGACGATCGAGGACCTGGTTGAGGAGATCGTCGGCGACATTGCTGACGAGCACGACGAGGTCGAAGGCCCGATGATCGTCGAGCGTCCTGATGGCGCGCTCGACCTCGATGCCCGGCTGTCGATCGAGGACTTCGAGACGCGGCTGGGGCGGACCCTGACCGAGGACGAACGCGAGGCCGACATCGACACGGTCGGCGGCCTGGTGTTCACCCTTGCCGGCCGTGTTCCGACCCGCGGCGAGGTGATCAGCCATCCCTCAGGGCTGGAATTCCGCATCCTGGACGCCGACGCCCGCCGGATTCGCCGCCTCCGCGCCCGCCGTCCGGCGCAGGCGGCAGCGGCGGAATGAGCTAGGGCTGCACGCCCGCCGCCAGCGCCGCCGCGACCAGATCGGCCACATCCGGCCCGGCGTCATACGGGTCGATGCCGCGGTCCCGCAGCACGATGTAGCCGTCGCCGCCGCCACGGATGAAGCTGTTCGTCGCGACCAGGTAGCGCCGCCCCGGATCGACCTCCGTCCACGCGCCGTCCGGCCCGCGCACCTCAAGCCGCGTGATCCGGTCGCCAGCGGGCCGCAGGGCGCCCCACTCCAGGCGCACCCCGGCGAGTTGCGGAAAGCCGCCGCGCCCAATCAGCCCCAGGCCATGCTCGACCGCCGCTCGTAGGTCCGCGCCCGTCAGCGTGGCGGTCGCCAGCGTGTTGCCGAACGGCAGCGCGTCGAGCACGTCGCCAAGGGTCGCCGGTCCGGCCCGCAGCCCAGTGCGCAGCCCGCCGCCGTTCATGATCGCCACATCCGCGCCATGCGCCGCCGCGAGCAGCGCCCCGGCGACAAATTGGCCGAAGGCGCATTGCGTCATACGGCACGACGCGATGCCGAGCTCCTCCGGCAAGACCGCCACCTGACGCCGCCGCACCTCCTGCAGCGGTGCTGCATATTGCGCGACGATGGCGGCGACGGCCGGGTCCTCGGCCAGGTCCAGCCCGATGTGGCGGCACTCCCCGCCATAGGCCACCACGCGCCCATCCGCCGCGAAATCGAGGTCGAGCCGTCCGAGATAGCGGCCATAAGCGCCCGCCTGCACCACCAAGCTGCCCGACGGCGACACGACCGGGTGCGGCCCGAGCGCGCCGGGTTCGACGTTGGACAGCAAGGTATGGGAATGGCCGCCCAGGATGACGCCAACGCCGGGAACGTCCAGCCCGCCATCGGCGGCAACGCCCAAATGGGACAGCGCGATCACCACGCCGGCGCCCGCTGCCCGTGCCGCCGCCGCGTTGGTGGCCAGTGCCGCCTTCGCGTCGCCGATGCGGACATTCGGGCCGGGCGAGGACGACAGCAGCGCCTCGGTCGTCGTCAGCCCCACCACCGCGATGCGCAGCCCGGCGCGGTCGAACAGCGCATAGGGACGCAGGCGGCCCATGAGCGCCGGCTCGGCCGTGGCGTCGACATTGGCCGACAGCACGGGGAAGCGCGCGGCGTCGGCGAACCGGCCCAGCGTGCCCGGCCCGCTGTCGAACTCGTGGTTGCCCACCGCCATCGCGTCGGTGCCGACCGCGTGCATCACCGCGAGCTCCGCCATGCCGTGATGCGCGGTGAAGAACAGGCTGCCCTGGAACTGGTCGCCGGCGTCCAGCAGCAGCACGGCGCGTCCATCCGCCTCTGCCGCCGCGCGCTGGGCCTTGATGGCGGTCGCCAGCCGCGCGCTGCCGCCAAAACAGCCCTCGCGGCCGGCGTCGCAGGACATGGCGCGGCCGTCCACCGCCTCGTGCCGCGAGTGGAAGTCGTTCAGGTGCAGCACCGTCAGGCGATGGGCCGCTTGGCCGAACGCCACCCGGGTGAGCGGCAGGGTGCCGAGTGCTGCGAACAGGGACCGGCGGGTCAGCGTCATGCCATCTGCATAGCACAAATCCCGCCGCCACTTGCACCCGCAACCCGTTTTGGCCACATGTGCGGAGTACTGGACCAGCCGGGTCCGCATTGCGAGGAAACCCCATGTTCATCGAGACCGAAGGCACCCCGAATCCCGCCACGCTCAAGTTCCTGCCGGGGATCGAAGTGATGGGCGATGGCACCGCCGACTTTGCCGGCCCGGACACTGCCGGCCGCAGCCCGCTCGCCACGGCGCTGTTCGCGCTGCCCGGCGTCGCCCGTGTGTTTCTGGGCGGCGACTTCGTCACCGTGACCAAGTCCGATATCGCAGATTGGCAGGCGCTGCGCCCCGAGGTGCTCGGCGCGATCATGGAGCACTTCGTCGCCGGCCGCCCCGTCATCGAGGGCCAGGGCGCCGCAGTGGATGAGGACGTGTCCCCGGAAGACCAGGAGATCGTCGACCAGATCAAGGAATTGCTCGACACGCGGGTCCGCCCCGCCGTCGCCAGCGATGGCGGCGACATCGTGTTCCGCGGCTACCGCGAGGGCGTGGTCCGCCTGCACATGCAGGGCGCATGCAGCGGCTGCCCGTCCTCCAGCGCGACGCTGAAGCATGGCATCGAGAACATGCTGCGCCACTACGTGCCGGAGGTGACCTCGGTCGAGCAGGTCGAGGCCTAATGCTGGCGGCATTGGACGACCGCGCGCTCGATACGCTGTTTCGGGCGGCGCGGACGCACTACGACTGGACCGGCGA
>CAXTJW010000491.1:0-3077 GCA_964244305.1 uncultured Acetobacteraceae bacterium | reverse complement strand
TCGCGGGCCTGCTCGCGGTGCTCGGGCTGCAGCTTTTCATCCTGGGTTCGAGCGGCTCGATCAACCTGCCCTATGGCTCGCCGATCGTGGACCTCGGCCAAACGCTCGTCATGCCGGCCTTCGTGGCCTACGCGCTGGTGCTGGCCGCAGGCGCCGCCATCTTCGCATCCGGCTATCGCACCGCCGTTCGGCGTCGAGCAGCGGGCCTCACGCCGCCGTCGCTGGGCGGGATCGTCGCCCGCGCGCTCATTTTCACGGTGGCCCTCGAGTTCGTCGTCTACTACCTCAATGAGGACCGCGGCGTGCCGTGGATGTTCGGCCTGTTCGTCGGACTGGTGGCGGCGATGGACTACGCGCTCAAGCGCACCAAGTGGGGCCGCTCGATGACGGCCGTCGGCGGGAATCGGGAGGCCGCGCGGCGCGCCGGCATCGATGTGCGCCGCATCTATACAAGTGCTTTCGTGGTATGCTCGACGCTCGCGGCGCTCGGCGGCGTGCTGTCGGCCATCCGCCTCGCCTCCGCAAGCCAGCAGGCCGGGACCGGGGACGTCAACCTGAACGCGATCGCCGCCGCCGTGATCGGCGGGACCAGCCTGTTCGGCGGCCGCGGCAGCGCCTACTCGGCGCTTCTCGGCATCATCGTGATCCAGTCGATCGCGAGCGGGCTGACGCTGCTCGATCTGTCGTCCTCGCTCCGATACATGATCACCGGCGCCGTGCTGGCCGTCGCGGTGATCGTCGACAGCCTGGCGCGGCGGTCGCGCGTGTCCCACGGCCGCGCCTGAGCCAAGATGGAGTGCTGAAATGGGCCAGGAACTGTCGGGTAAAATTGCGGCAATCACCGGCGCCGCGTCGGGCATCGGCCTCGAATGCGCCAGGGCCATGCTCGACGCTGGCGCCCGCGTCGTGCTCGTCGACTATGCCGAGGACAAGCTCCGGGAAGTTTGTTCGGAGCTGGGGCCCGAGGCGATCCCCTTGGTGGTCAACCTCCTCGATCCCAGCAGCGTGACCGGCATGATGCCCCAGGTGTTGGAAAAGGCCGGGCACCTGGACATCCTCCACGCCAATGCGGGATCCTACGTCGGCGGCGATGTCCTGTGCGGCGACCCCGACGCCTGGGACCGCATGTTGAACCTGAACGTCAACGCTACTTTCCGTTGCATCCACGCGGTCCTGCCGCACATGGTCGAACGCGCGACCGGCGACATCATCGTGACCAGCTCGGTGGCCGGCTTGGTCCCGGTCGTCGTGGAGCCGATCTACACGGCCTCGAAGCACGCGGTCCAGGCGTTCGTCCATACGCTAAGGCGGCAGGTCGCCAAGCACGGCATCCGCGTCGGCGCAGTGGCGCCCGGCCCCGTGGTGACGGCCCTGCTTAGCGACTGGCCAAAGGCGAAGCTCGACGACGCCCTGGCGGCCGGAAGCCTCATGCAGCCCCAGGAGGTTGCCGCCGCCGTGCTGTTCATGCTCACCCGGCCGAGGAACGTCACGATCCGGGACCTCGTCATCCTCCCGCAGAGCCTCGATCTGTAGCAATTGGTCCCGAAGCTCGACGAATGAGGCCGGGTCGATGGGACCGCTGAGCGGGCTGCGCATTCTGGAGCTTGCCGGCATTGGGCCGGGGCCGCTCGCGGCGATGCTGCTGGGCGACATGGGCGCAGAGGTGCTGCGCATCGAGCGCCCGGCCGCCGGCGATCCGCTGATGCCGTTGGAGCCGCGGCATGACGTCGTCTCGCGCGGACGGCGCTCCCTGGCGCTCGACCTCAAGGATCCTGAGCATCTGGCGATATTGCTGCGGCTCATCGACCGTGCGGACGGGCTGATCGAGGGCTTTCGGCCCGGCGTGATGGAGCGGCTCGGCCTCGGGCCGGAGGCGTGCCTCGCGCGCAATCCCCGGCTCGTGTTCGGCCGCATCACCGGTTTCGGCCAGACAGGGCCGCTCGCCCAAAGCGCCGGGCACGACCTGAACTACCTTTCACTGACCGGGGCGCTGGCCGCGATGGGGCGTCCGGGCTCACCGCCGCCGCCGCCGCTGAACTTGGTGGCGGACTTTGGCGGCGGCACGATGTTCCTCGCCTTCGGCATGGTCTGCGCGCTGTTGGAACGCGAGCGCTCCGGCTTGGGTCAGGTGGTGGACGCGGCCATGGTGGACGGTGTCGCGACGCTCAGCGCCATGTTCTTCGGCCTGCGCGCCGGCGGCTTGTGGTCGGACGAGCGCGGCGCCAACCTGCTGGACGGCGGGGCGCCGTTTTACAACACCTACGAGACGCAGGACGGGCGCTACGTCGCCGTCGCAGCCCTGGAGGCCAAGTTCTTCGCCGAACTGGCGGCGCGGATCGGGTTGGAGCCACGGTTTGTCGCCGGCCAGAACGACCGCGCCTTGTGGCCGGAGCTGCGGGCGCGCCTACGCGATACGTTTCGCGGCCGGACCCGGGCGGAATGGATCGCGCTGCTGGAGGGCAAGGATTGCTGCGTCACCGGCGTGCTCGACTTTGGCGAGGCACCGTCCCATCCGCACAACGCGGCGCGCGGCACGTTTACGAACGCCGGCGGCACGATGCAGCCAGCGCCTGCGCCGCGCTTCAGCCGCTCGCGGACGGAGTTGCGTGGGCCGGGTGCGCAGGCCGGCGATGGACCGCGCGTGGTGCTGACGGACTGGGGGGTTTGCGAAGCGGAAATCGATCGGGCGTTTCCGGCCGGCGTCTGAATGTCGTGACGCAGTCGTTGCCGGTGGCCTGATACTTCGCGTTCACCAGGACGATCCTAATCATCCGGGCAGAATAATTCCGTGATCATCGACCGCTGCCAGCTCAGAAACGTTAGAGAGCGTTTCTGTGGCGTAGCACCTGCATTATTTTTGCGTTGCAAGTCGAGTTTTTGCGTTGTTGCTTCCGATTAACGCGATGTCTGTGGCGGACGCTTTATTAGCCGAACTGCTCATCACTCTAACATTTAAGTGATATTGGACATTTGTAGATCACGGCTTATTTATAACGCACTACGCCGATTCCATGATGTTAATTCGTTAAGATAACGTTAGGTTCTGCGTATGAAAATAAATACCGGCGTCAATTTTG
>CAXTJW010000490.1:0-3085 GCA_964244305.1 uncultured Acetobacteraceae bacterium | reverse complement strand
TCGATCACCACCAGGCTCAGCCCCTTGGTGCGCTTCAGCCGCCGGCAGCGGGTGCGCAGCGCCGAGAGCGTGATCGCCGGGGTGTCGTCGATATGCAGCGGCAGCCCGGCGATCTCGCGGCTGACCTGCACGAAGCGGTCGAAATCGCGCTGGCCGATCTCGCCGCGGCGGATGCGGTCGCCGCTGACGCGCGCCTCCTCGGCCAACAGGCGGGTCGCCAACTGCTCGGCGCTCATCTCCAGGCTGAAGATGGCCACCGAGCCCTTGGGAAGGGCGTTCGGGTCGTCCGCCCGCGCCTCGCGCATCAATGCGTGCGCGGCACCGAAGGCGATCTTGGTGGCGAGCGCCGTTTTGCCCATGCCGGGCCGCCCGGCCAGGATCATCAGGTCGGACGGATGCAGCCCGCCGGTCTTCTTGTCGAGGTCGCGCAGCCCCGTCGACAGGCCGCTGACATGCCCCGACCGCCGGAACGCCCGTTCGGCGCCGAGGATGGCCTCGGTCAGCGCGCGCTCGAAGGTGACGAAGCCGCCGTCGTTGCCGCCCTGGGTCGCCAGGCGGAACAGGGCGCTCTCGGCCAGTTCGATCTGTTGGCGGCCGTCGATCTCCGCCTCCGCCCCGAAGGCGTTGTTGACCACGACCTCGCCGATGTCGATCAACTGCCGCCGCAGCCAGGCGTCGTGTACCGCCTTGCCATACTCGCCCGCATTGATGATGCCGACCATCGACGTCAGCAGATCGGCGAAGTACTTGGTCCCGCCAACCTCATCCAATAGGCCGGAGTGCTCGAACTCCGCCTTCAGCGTGATGGCGTCGGCGAGTTGCCCGGCCTCCACCCGGCGCACGATGGCCTGGTAGATGCGGCCGTGCACGGCGTCGGCGAAATGCTCGGGCGCCAGGAACTCGCTGATCCGCTCATAGGCCTTGTTGTTGGCCAGCAACGCCCCGAGCAGCGCCATCTCCGCACGCTCGTTGGAGGGCGGCTGACGTTGCGAGAGGCCAAGCAGCGGCGAGTCGATGCTATTCATTCCGTAACACAATAGCGCATCCGCAAGCGGCCGGGCAGGGCGCAGGCCTGTGGACATCTGTGGATCAGGGGGACAACCCTGGCGGTTATACCCGTTGTGGTACGCGCGCCACCGTCGAATCCATAACGGAAATGTAATTGCGGGTTAATGGAACCGCGTCGACCTGCCGAGCAAGCTGCATTTGCCAGACCATGTGGCCCTTGTGGCGAAAAGCCAGCTCGGCGCCGGACAAATAGAACTCGAACATGCGGTAGAACCGCTCGTCATACAGGCAGGTGATCGCGTCGCGCTTAGCGGCTGCATTGCGTCGCCAGTGCCGCAGCGTCTCGGCGTAGTGCAGGCGCAGCACCTCGATGTCGGTCGCGATCAGGCCCGAGCGTTCGACGGCGGGGAGCACCTCGCTCAGCGCGGGGGAGTAGCCGCCGGGGAAGATATACTTGGCGAGCCAGGGATTGGTCGCCGCCGGGCCATGGCTGCGGCCGATGGAGTGCACCAGCGCGATTCCGCCGGGCGTCAGGCTGCGGTGCAGCACCTGGAAGAACCGGCGGTAGTGGCTGACGCCTACGTGCTCGAACATGCCGACCGAGACGATCGCGTCATAGGTGTTGCGCAGTTCCCGATAGTCCATCAGCTCGAAGCGGACGTGGTCGGCGAGGCCCGCCTGCTCGGCGCGGGCGCGCGCGGCGACGAGTTGTTCCTGCGACAAGGTGATGCCGGTCACGCGGACGCCGTGGTCGCGGGCGAGGGTCAGCGCCAATCCGCCCCAGCCGCAGCCGATGTCCAGCACGTGCATGCCGGGCTGCAGGCACAGCTTCGCCGCAATATGGCGCTTTTTGGCCACCTGCGCCTCGTCCAGCGTTTCCTGCCCGGTGGCGAAGTAGGCGCAGGAGTATTGGCGGTCCTGGTCCAGCAGCAGGGCATAGAGCCGGCCGTTGAGGTCGTAGTGGTGCGCCACGTTGCGCGCTGCCCGGCGGACGGGATTGAACTGGGCCCAGCGCTTCAGGGCGACGCCCAGTGCCGCGTGAACGGCCATCACCGGCTGCCGCCCGCCCGCCGCGACGTTGGTCAGCAGCAGGTCGAGCGCGTCATAGATGCTGCAGCCGACCGGAACGATCGAGCCGTCCATGTAGGCCTCGCCGAACGCGAGCGCCGGGTTCAGCACCATCTGGCGGATCACGCGCCACTCCGTGACATGGAAGGCGACGCTGGGGCCGGGTTCCCGCCCCTGGTGCAATGAGGTTTGGCCGTCGGGATAGCGGACCGACAGGCTGCCGATGACGAGGAAACGCCGGATGAGGCCGTCGAGGATGGATCGCATGGTCATCCGCGTCCATGCCCGCGCAATGTGCCGGCGTCAAAACGCAAACGCCGACGCTCCCGATTGGAAAGCGCCGGCGCGGTGAAGGATGGCTCGGGAACGATTGATTAAAGCAGGTTTACTGGCGGTCGCGGTCGCCGCCGGCCTCGGCCAGGGCTGCGCCGAACTCCAGCACCTCGTCGGGCTCCACGTCCTCCTCGCCGGCCAGGCCGACCTGCTCGCCGCGGGCCTGCTTCTCGGCCTCCTCAGGGCTGCGGGCGACGTTGACCGTGATCGGCAACACGACCTCCGGATGCAGCACGAGCTTTACGCCGACCAGCCCGAGCGACTTGATCGGCTGCTCCAGCACGACCTGGTTGCGGTTCGTCGTCAGCCCGGCCGCCGTGCAGGCGTCCGAAATGTCGCGCGCCGACACCGAGCCATACAGCGACCCGCTCTCGCCGGCCTGCCGCACGATGACGACCGACAGCCCGGCCATTCGCTCCGACAGCCGCTCGGCCTCCTCGCGGCGCTTGAGGTTCTGCGCCTCGAGCTGGGCGCGCTGGCCCTCGAACTGCGCCATGTTGGCCTTGTTGGCCCGCAGAGCCTTCTTTTGCGGCAATAGGAAATTGCGGGCGAAGCCGGGCTTCACCTTTACCACGTCGCCCATCTGCCCGAGCTTCTCGATCCGCTGCAGTAGGATCAGTTCCACGACTGCCATGATTTCCGCTCCTCAGGCCACGACGTAGGGCAGCAGCGCCAG
>CAXTJW010000489.1:0-3106 GCA_964244305.1 uncultured Acetobacteraceae bacterium | reverse complement strand
CGCAAGCGCTCCTCGCAATGACCATGTTCGTTGCGAGGTAACGCTGCTGCGCCGTGCAGCAGCCACGTCGGCTGCATACCGACCCACTCCCGTCTCGCGAGTCGCCGTGACGCCATGCGGAAATTGTGTTATGCTTTGTCGGCCGGTGAGTAGTTTCGCTTGATTGAAGCCGGCCCATGACCTGGGCCGTCGACCGGCCGTTGCATCATCAGTTTCAGCACGCGCTTGCGGTCACGCAGGCCAGGAGTATCGCACGGTGCCTACCAAGTCCGCGACAGACAAGCCCGAAGTTCTCGACGAGGATGCCCCCGAGGTTGAGGTGGCTGCGGAGTCGCCGACCGTGCCCAAGCCGGCTCCGGAGGCTGCCGAGCCGCAGTTCCGCTCGCCGCCCAAGATGCCCGGCCATATGCCCGGCATGCACGGCCGCCCGCAGATCGTCCCGCGTGCCATGGCGGCCAAGGAGGACTTCGTCGAGGGCGATTATGTCGTCTATCCGACGCACGGCGTCGGCAAGGTGGAGCGGATCGCGACCGAGGAGATCGCCGGGCACAAGCTCGAGCTGATCCATATCACGTTCGAAGAGAACCGCATGACGTTGCGGGTCCCGGTCGCGAAGGCGCGGACCGCCGGGTTGCGCAAGCTCGCGACGCGGGAGATGTTCGACAAGGCGCTGGACTTGCTCAAGGGCCGGGCGCGGATCAAGCGGACGATGTGGTCCCGCCGTGCGCAGGAATACGAGCAGAAGATCAACTCCGGCGACCCGCTGCAGATTGCCGAGGTGGTGCGCGACCTGCACCGAAACGCCGGGCAACCGGACCAGAGCTTCAGCGAGCGGCAGATCTACGAGTCGGCGATGGACCGTTTGGCGGCGGAGATGGGCGCGCTGGACGGCACCGATAAGGCGACGGCGACGCTGAAGCTGGCCGAGAAGCTGAAGGCGATCGTCAAGGGCGCCGCAGTCGAGATCGACGCCGACGGCGCAGAAGTCGAAGCCGAGATCGAGGCCGAAGTAGAGATCGAGGCGGAGTAGTTCGGCCGCCTACGCCATAGGCCATCAGGCAACAAAAAGGCCCAGAGGATCGCTCCTCTGGGCCCGGTTGCACTAACCGATCGTATCAGTTGTTGCTGTTACGGCCACCAAAGAGCTGCAGCAGCAGCATGAACAGGTTGATGAAGTTCAGATACAGGCTCAGCGCGTCGAACACGCTGCGCTTCGCGGCGCCGTCCGTGCCCTCGGCGTAGGCATACTGCTGGTAGTCGCCCTTGATCCGCTGCGTGTCGTAGGCGGTCAGGCCGACGAAGACCAGCACGCCGATCACGCTGATGGCGAACTGCAGCATCGTGCTGCCGATGAACATGTTGACCACCGACGCGACGATCACGCCGATCAAGCCCATCATCAGGAAGCTGCCGAACTTGCTGAGGTCAGCCTTCGTCGTATAGCCATACAGGCTCATCGAGGCGAAGGTCGCCGACGTCACGAAGAACACCCGGGCGATGCTGGCGCCGGTGTAGACGACGAAGATGTTCGCGAGCGATGCGCCCATTGCCGCGGCAAACGCCCAAAACAGCGCCTGCGTCGCCGAACGTGACAGGCGATTGACGCCGAAGCTCAGGACCATGACGAACACCAGCGGGGCGAACATCGCGGCGAAGCCGAGGATGGTCGGCTGCGGCACATAATTGCCGCGCGGCGTAACCACCACTCGATAGAACAGCTCGCTCAGGCCCGTGTTCGCGACGGTGTAGGCCACGATGCCCGTCAGCAACAGGCCGGACGACATCCAGTTATAGACGCGCAGCATATAGGAACGCAGCCCAGCATCGAGAACCGCGGTATCCGCGGCCGTGCCGGGCACGTAGGCTCGAGAGTTGGGGATGAAGGCCATTGTCTTCTTTCCTAATAGGTGGGCGTGACTGCCCATGCAGCGTATGTTGGTTAGAACCAATTCTGGATCAAGCAAAATCGAACGATCAAAATTGCAACCGCGGCTTTACTCGTTTCTCAGGAACGGCGCCGCCCTCGCCCGCAACGCTGATTCGGTCCCGGCATAACCGAAACCAAGCATCAGCGCCACGCAGCCCAGGATCGTCGTCGCGAGAATGCCCGGCAGGAAAACCCAGTCCGCCTTCATCAGGAATCGCACGACGCCCCAGCTCGCCAAGGTCCCCACCAACGCCGCGATCAACCCGGCCGCCGCGCCGATCAAACCGAACTCCACCAGCCACGCCGCCCTGATCTGCCGCCGCGTGGCGCCGAGCGTCTTCAAGACGACCGCCTCCGCCATGCGCCGCCGCTGGCCGGCCGCCACCGCGCCCACCAGCACCAGCGCGCCCGACGCGAGCGTGACCGACCCGGTCGCCGCGAGTGCCGCCGCGATCTTGCCGACCAATGCCGCCACCGCCCCCAGCACGTCCGCGACCCGAATCCCGGACACATTCGGCAGCGCGTCGGTGACCGCGCGCAGGATAGCGCTCTCGTTCGCCGGCGCGGCGCGGACGGTCGCGATGTGCGTGTGCGGCGCGTGCTCCAGCAATCCCGGCGAGGCGACCATGGTGAAGTTGATCGACAGCGACCGCCAGGCAATGTCGCGGAGGTTCGCGATGCGCAGGTCGATGTCGCGTCCCAGTACGTTCACCCGCAAGGTGTCGCCCACCCCGACATGCCAGCCGCGCGCCAGGCCCGCGTCGAACGACACCAGCGGCGGCCCGGAGTAGTCCGTCGGCCACCACTCGCCGGCGACCAGGCGGGAGCCCTCCGGGACCGCGCGGCTGTAGGTCAGGCCGCGGTCGCCGCGCAACGCCCACTGCGTCTCGGGCGTGGCCTGGACTTGGTCCGCCGGAACGCCCTTCACCGAGACGAGCCGGGCGCGCAGGCTCGGCACCTCGGCGACCTCGCCGACGCCGGGCTGGGCGTGCAGCACCTGCTGAAAACGGTCGAGCTGATCGTTTTGGATGTCGATGAAGTAGAAGGTCGGCGCGTTGGCCGGCAGCTGCTCCAGCACTTGGTTGCGAATGTTGCCCTGGATCAGCGCGACGGCGGCGAGGGTCGAGAGGCCGAGGCCCAGCGAGACCAGCATCAGCGGCGTGGCCGCGCCGGGGCGGT
>CAXTJW010000488.1:0-3118 GCA_964244305.1 uncultured Acetobacteraceae bacterium | reverse complement strand
GGTCCCGCCTGCGCGGGTGCTGGCGGTGGGCGACGCGCTCCGCACCGACATCGCGGGCGCGGCGGCGGTGGGGCTCGACGCCTGCTGGGTGCTGGGCGGGCTGCACGGGGCGCATCTGGGCAGCGATACGGCGACCGAGGCGGAGGCGACGGCGGCCGGGCTGTTTCCGGTCGCGGCGATCCCGCACTTTGTCTGGTAGGCTAAGCCCGCCCGGCGACGCTCGACAGCAGCAGCGGGTCCACCCGCAGGATCGCCATCGCCCGGTGCCACTTGGTTTCGTGGTCCGGGTCGAACAGCAGCTCCAGCTTCGCCGGCGCCGATAGCCAGACGTTCTGCTGCATCTCGCGGTCGAGCTGTCCCGGACCCCAACTGCTGTAGCCCAGCGCCAGCAGGCCCTCCTTGGGGCCGCCGCCCTGGGCGATCTCCTGCAGCACATCGAGGCTCGCGGTCAAAGCCAGCCGGTCATCGACGCGCAGGCTGGCGTCCGACACCCAATCCGACGTGTGCAGCACGAAGCCGCGCCCGTGGTCGACCGGACCGCCCTGACACAGCTGGATTTGCCGGGCCGGCGGCACCGGCTGCACGTCCAACTGGGCGAGCAGCGCGTCGAAGCTCGGCTTGGCCAGCGGCTGGTTCAGCACGATGCCCATCGCGCCCTCGTTCGTGTGGGCGCACAACAGGATCACGCTATGAGCGAAGTTCGGATCGTCCATCGTGGGCATGGCGATGAGCAACTGTCCGGTCAGCGAGGTTTCGTCGGGATCGATCATGAACGCTAAGTTGGCCTCCCGTGGCGGCAGGGCAAGATTGGGCGTAAAATGCGAGTTGGGGCAATGCGGGTGGAGCGGCTCTGTGGCGCACAGGTGACTCAATCACGGCTGGCGGCTACGACTCCAAATACTGCAGCGTACAAGGAGTTCCAGATGATCAAAACTGGCGACGCGATCCCTCAGGTGAAGCTGACGGCGGCAACCGCCGAGGGGCCGAAGGAGCTTTCGACGGAGGAGGTTTTTGCGGGCAAGAAGGTGGTGCTGTTCGCGGTGCCGGGCGCGTTCACCCCGACATGCAGCGCCCGGCACATGCCGGGATACCTGCAGAACATCGACGCGCTGCGGGCCAAGGGGGTCGATACCATCGCGTGCATCGCGGTAAACGACGTGTTCGTGATGGACGCCTGGGCCAAGCAGCTGGGGATCGACGGGCAGATCACGATGCTCGCCGACGGGTCCGCCGTGCTCACCAAGGCGCTGGGGCTGGAGCTCGACCTGACGGCACGCGGCCTCGGCATACGCAGCCAGCGCTATGCCATGGTTGTGGAGGATGGGCGGGTGACGCATTTGGCCGTGGAGCCGCCGGGCGGGTTCGAGGTCAGTAAGGCCGAGAGCGTGCTGGCGTTGCTGTAGCGGCCCAGGGCTGTAGCGGATCAGGGCGGCAGCGAGTTAGGCGGCGGCCCGGTCGCGCAGGGTCTCGGTCTGGAAGGTCTCGGCGATGTAGGTTGCCAGCGCGTCCGTCACCGGCTGCCGCGCGTCGGGGCTGAGCAGCATCAGGATGCCGAAGTCGGGCAAGGCGGGCATGCCCTCCTCCGCCCGCATCGGACGCAGGCCTTCCGGCAGCCAGGAGATCGTCGAGACCGTCACCGCCAGCCCGGCCACCACCGGCGCATGCGTGCCCAATTGCGTCGCCGAGCGATAGGCGATGCGATAGCGACGTCCCGCCGCGTCAAGCGCACGAAGCGCCGCTTCTGCCCAGGTGCATTCATCCCCGGCGAGCGCGACCGGCAGCGGGTCCAGCCGATGCGGCGCATACGCCGTCGAAGTGATCCAGGTGAGCGGACCATGCCATAGCGGCACGGCAGGCAAGCCCGCGGACGCATGCCCGTCCGAACACAGCGTAAGATCCAGCTCGCCGGCGCGTAGGCGCTCCACCAGGCCCGATGACGGCAGGCACAGCACGTCGACCTGGACGGCCGGATAGCTCTCGGCGAAACGCTTCAGGATTTGCGGCAGGTATCGCAGCGCATAGTCGTCCGGCGTGCCGAGCCGCACCGTCCCGTGCACGGTCGGGGCACGGAAGCTGGTCCAGATCTCATCGTTCAGCGCCAGCAGGTCCCGCGCGCGATGCAGCAGGAATTCGCCGTGTGGCGTGAGGTGCACCGAGCCGCCCTTGCCGCGGGACAGCAACCGCTCGCCCAGCAAACCTTCCAGCCGCTGCATTTGCATCGAGACAGCCGATTGCGTGCGGCCGACGCGCTGTGCCGCGCGGGTAAAGCTGCCCCCTTCAGCGATGTAGATGAAGGTACGCAGCAGGTCCGGGTCGAGGTTGGTCGGGAGGGTCATGGGCATCAGTATCGCTGATATCTCCCATCATAGCAATTCGTTTCCATGATACCGGGCGGCGTCCCATTCTATAATCCGACCATAGTGGTCCAGAAAGATGGAGGCGAAGATGGCAGCTCGCAGCACCCTGAACGAGGTTCGTTTCGTGCAACCTGCAACGGGGAGCGCGCTCTTGCACCAGGCTTGGACGGCACTGACGCAAATGGCCCGTGCCCGCCAGACCCGGCGCCTGTTGGCCGAGATGGACGACCGCATGCTGGCCGACATCGGCATTGGCCGCGGCGACGCCATGATGGAGGCTTCGCGCGCGCCTTGGGACCTCGCGGCCCGGCGTTGAGCCCGTTCTAGCCTCGGGCCAAGTAGGCCGCGCGCATGGGCTTTAACAGTGCGAGAGCCAGCACGGCGGTGAGCAAGTCGGCGCCGATCGCCAGCCCGAATACTGTCGACCAACTGCCGCTGGCGTCGTGCAGCAGCGACGCCAGGGGGCCGCCGAAGATCGCGCCGATGCCCTGGGCGATATAGAGGCAACCGTAGTTCTTGGTGGCGTGCCGGGCGCCGAAGGTGTCGGTGAGGGTAGAGGGGAACAGCGAGAATATCTCCCCCCAGCCGAAGAACACGACGCCGGACATGAGCACGAACAGCAGCGGGCTGCCGGTGGTGGACAGCCATACCGCCATGGCGATGCCCTCCAGGCCGAAGGCGATGGCCATGGTGTTCTCGCGCCCGATCTGGTCGGACACCCAGCCGAAGAAGGGCCGGGTCAGGCCGTTGCAGAAGCGGTC
>CAXTJW010000487.1:0-3145 GCA_964244305.1 uncultured Acetobacteraceae bacterium | reverse complement strand
TCGCGATCGTCATCGGCGAGCGCGCGGCGTATGTGCCCGAGAACGACGCCATGCGGCATGTCGCCGGGTATTGTGTGGTGAACGACGTGAGCGAGCGCGAATACCAGCTCGAGCGTGGCGGCACCTGGGACAAGGGCAAGAGCTGCGACACCTTCGGCCCGACCGGGCCCTGGCTGGTGACGCGGGACGAGGTGCCGGATCCGCAGGCGCTGCATATGTGGCTCGAGGTGGACGGCCGCCGCATGCAGGACGGCAGCACGAAGACGATGATCTTCAACGTGCAGAAGCTGGTGAGCTATGTCAGCCACTTCCTGACGCTGCATCCCGGCGACATTATCAGCACTGGGACGCCGCCAGGGGTGGGCATGGGCGTGAAGCCGACGCCGGTGTTCCTGAAGGGCGGCGAGACGATGAGGCTCGGGATTGAGGGCCTGGGCGAGCAGACGCAACGCGTCGTCGCCGCGTAGCGGGTGCTTGGGCTAATCGTGGTTAGTGGATCGGTTTGCACGTGACCAAATTCCGCTACGAAGCGTCGTCGTTGCGACGCGGCAATCCAGGAGTGCCATGCCCGGGCCCTGGCCTTCGTCGCCCTGGATTGCCGCGCCGAAGCCGGCTCGCAATGACGGCACATCATGTCGTCCAAACTGACTCATTAGCTGATCGTAATTGCTTTTTACGGAGCCGGTCGGACTGGATATACATCGAGATTGTATATCATGGAGGTTGGTCGTGCAGGTTGGAAAATGGGGCAATAGCCTGGCCGTCCGGCTTCCTTCCGCGGTCGTCGAGGCGTTGCAGCTCAAGGAAGGCGACGAGATCGAAATCGAGGTCGCCGGCGACCGCACATTTCGTGTGGCGCGCGATCCGAAGCGTGAAGAGGCGTTGGAGCGTTTGCGTGCCCTCGCCTGGCCGGGCCCGCCCGGCCTTCGCTTCAGTCGAGATGAGGCGAACGAGCGCGGCGGGTGAGCGACACCGTATTCCTCGATAGCAATATCTTGGGTTACGCCGCTCTGCAGCCAGATGAGCGAACGGTTACGGCGCGCCTGCTGCTGAGCAATAGCAGCAGGATAAGCGTTCAAGTCCTGAATGAATTTGCCAATGTTGCGCGCCTTGCTCAAGAGGCCATGGCCTGAAATCGCGACGGTTCTTGCGGATATGCTTGCGATCTTTCCCAAGCCCGCGCCTCTTACTCTCGCCACCCACGAAGCCGCGATACGACTCGCCACGCGCTACGGGTTCGCCTTCTACGATGCATTGATCGTCGCCTCGGCGCTGGAAGCCGGTTGCGCAACGTTGCTGACGGAGGACATGCAGGATGGCTTGCTCGTTGAAACGCGCCTGACCATACGCAATCCATTCTTGCAGCCTGCCTCGCCTGCGCACTAGACTTCACGGAGGCTTTACCAGAAGAAAACCATCGGTTTCGGTATCGCCTTGGCTGCTGCGTGACATATGTTGCTGCGGCGGCACGGTCTGACGGGAGGTAAAATGGAATCATCAACCCAGGTTGTCCTGAGCGGTATCCTGACCTTCGGCATACCGCTGGCATTCGCTTGCCGGGAACTCATCATGGTGCGGCGTCCACCGCGGGGGTCGTGGGATGGAGATGGCCCGCATACCCCGGCGCCCGTGCCGCCGCCGCCCGACACGACGCCGCAGGATTTCACGCCGCTGAAGCCGTTGCCCGACTGTTTGATCCCGAAGCCTTCGGGCCTGACCGACCTGCCGCAGCGTTCCCGGGTCCTGGAGCCCGCCTAGCTTATCCGGCTCGTCTCATCGGCCGGGTCACCGCCACGCCCGTTTGAGGTCCGTAAGGTGAAACCCGAGCGCCCCCAGCAGCGACAGCGATATCCAAGCCCACCAAGCGCCGCCCGCGCCAAAACGCATCGCTAGCAGGAGGCACATGCCGGACAGCAAGTTCGGCAGCAACCGGGCCGGCAAGACGCCATGGCCACGCAGCCGATAGAGCAGGCACAGCCCAACCGCCTCCAGCGCCATGCCGGCGAGGATCCAGTCGAATATCCGTCCGCTCGCGAACAGCTCCCCCATCGACGGTGCTTAGGCGCCTATGGCGGCGCTACTCATGCGCCACCGCCCGCCGAACCTTGCGCAACCCGAGCGCCATCAGCGCCGCGATGATCGGAATGCTGATCCCCATCACCAAATCCGGGTCGACATGCCCACCCGCCGCCTTGAACGCCTTCGCGGCATACCCGACCAGGCCGACGATGTAATAGGTGACGGCGGCGATCGACAGGCCCTCGACCGTCGACTGCAGGCGGAGCTGCAGCCGCACCCGGCGGTTCATCGCCTCCAGCACCGACTGGTTCTGCTGCTCCCGCGTCACCCCAACCCGCGTCGCCAGCAGCTGCGTCGCCCGCGCGACCCGGCGCGACAGCTCCTCTTGCCGGGCCGCCACCGACCGGCAGGTGTTCATCGCCGGGGCAAGCCTCCGCTCGGTGAACTCCTGCAGCGTCTGCAGCCCCGACACCCGGGTCTCGCGCAGTTCCTGGATACGGCGCTGCACCAGCCCGTCATAGGCGAAGGCGGCGCTGAAGCGATACAAATTGTCGGCCTGCCGGCTGTCGATCTCGGCGGCAAGCCGCGTCAGGCGGTCCAGCAGGACCGGCTCGTCCTGGTCGCGCGCCGTGACCATCGCGGCGGTAATCCCGGCGACCTCGCGCTCGCAGCGGGCGATCTCCGGCGCCAGCGCCTGCGCGACCGGCAAGGCCAGCAGCGCCATGACGCGGTAGGTGTCAATCTCGAGCAGGCGCTGCACGACGCGGCCGGCCTGGACCGGCGTCATGCTGCGGTCCTGCAGCAGCACGCGGCTGAACCCGTCGGGCCGCACGCGGAAGTCGGTGAAGGCCGCCGCCGCCTGGCTGCTCACCACCGAACCCACGAGCAGGTCGCCAGGGAACAGCTGCCTTGCCACCGCCAATGGTTCGGCCGTGTCGGGTCCAGGCGCCAGCAGCGCGACATGCGCCGCCACCATGAGCTGACCGGGCAGGCCGGCCAGCCAGTCGGCGGGGACGGCGTCGATGGCCGGGTCGTCGAACGGGTGCGCCCCGGCTCCGGCCACGATGAAGGTGTAGCGGACGAACTCGGTATGCCGCTCCCACTTGAGGCGGAACGGCCCGAGGTC
>CAXTJW010000486.1:0-3146 GCA_964244305.1 uncultured Acetobacteraceae bacterium | reverse complement strand
CCGGTCTTCTTGTCCAGCGCGGTGAACACGTTCTGCCGCACGAACGGCACGCCCGAGACGAAGCTGATGCCCTCCTCGCCGCGCTCCAGCGTCCACAAGTAGCCGTTGCGCCCCGGATGCACCATGCCCTTCATGGTCCGCCCGTCCCGCTGTAGGTCAATCAGCATCGGCGGGTCCACCTCGTCCCAGTCCCAGCTATCGTTCCAATGATACTGGTGCGCCGACTTGATCGCCCCGGTGTCGACGTCGAGCGCCAGCACGGACGACGTGTTCAGGTTGTCGCCGGGGCGCGCGTTACCCATCCAGGGCGCGGCGTTGCCGGTGCCCCAATACGCCGTGCCTTGCTCCGGATCGTAGGTCCCGGTGATCCAAATGGAGCCGCCACCGGTCTTCCAGGTGTCCCCGGACCATGTCTCGCTGCCGGGCTCGCCGGGCTTTGGAACGGTGTAGGTGCGCCAGGCCTGCTCGCCCGTCGTCGCGTCATAGGCGGCGACGAAGCCGCGCACGCCGAACTCGCCGCCGGAGCCGCCGACCATGACCTTGCCGTGCGCAATCAGCGGCGCCAGGGTCATGTAGTGCCCTTTGCGGTAGTCCTCGACTTCCTTGGCCCAGATCTCCTTGCCGGTCTTGGCGTCGAGCGCCACCAGGAAATCGTCCACCGTCGCCACATAGACCCGGTCGCCCAGCAGCGCCACGCCGCGGTTGGTCGGATGCAGCTGCGTCAGGTCCTCCGGCAGCTCACGCTTGTAGCGCCAGAGCTGATCGCCGGTCTTGGCGTCCAGCGCGATCACCTGGGCCTGCGGCGTGGTCACGAACATCACGCCGTCGTTGACGATCGGCGGCGACTGGTGCCCTTCGAGCACCCCGGTCGAGAATGTCCAGACCGGCACCATGTCGGCCACGTTGGACGCGTTGATCTGATTGAGCGGGCTGTAGCCCTGGCCGTCATACGTGCCGCGATACATGAGCCAGTTGCGCGGCTCCGGTTGCTGCAGACGCTGCTCCGTCACGTCGCTGTAATTCTTCACTTCCGCCCGCAGCGTGCCCGGCAAGCATGCCAGTCCGGCAAGCGCTGCCCCAGCCAACAAACACTTTTTGAAAGTCCTCATCGTTCCCTCCATTTTGGATTTGTTCACGCCGTCATTGCGGGCTTGCTTCGTCTGACTAGGCCACCTGCCCTCCAACCTTGCCGACAAAGGGTTGGGCCACTTCCAAGCCACCCTCATCCGACAGCCGCAACGGCAATGGCGGCAGGCGGCGCAGCGCCGGGCCATTGACGACCTGCCCGCCGGCACGCGGATCGAACTCCGAACCGTGGCAGGGACAGTGCAGGATGCCCGCGTTCTCGCGCCACTCGGTCACCGGGCATTGGGCGTGGGTGCAGGTCGCGGAGTAGGCCAGGACGCCACCCACCGCATGGGCGAGCGTCTCACCCCCTAGGGTCTCGGGATCGAGCCGCATCAACAACACCTGGTTCAGCCGTGAGCCGTCGCGCACGGTATTGCTCACCGGGTCCTTGGCCCATGCCAGGATCGGCGCCGCCCCCAGTGCGATATCGTCCACGCGGAGTGGCGTTGCCGTGTCCAAAACGCCGACGGCACGCACCAGCATGTCGCCCGCGAGCGGGCGCTGGTTGCGCGGTGGCGCCGATGATTGAGCTTGCGCCAGCTTGCTGCCGCAACTGAGCGCGACGCCGAGAGCCAACGCGTTACGTCGCGTATGGACATCCCAAGGCTGCATGACGCGTCCCGTCATCCATCATTCCTCCTGCAGGCCCGCTCTGATGGCGGCTATCTATCGGCAGCATGCACACGAAGCGGCATTGAGGGAAACGAAAATAGATAACGGAGGTCAGAATCCGATGTCATTACCGCAGATGCGCGATCGGTTGAGAATGGGAACTAACCAGAACGGCGCAGACGGCCGGGCACGCCGAAGCGCTAGGGTCCGCCGTTGATGGTCAGCACAGTGCCGTTGGTATAGCCGGACCGGGAGCTTGCCAGGAAAGCGACCGCCGCCGCGATCTCCTCGGGCTGCGCGGGGCGTCCGTAGGCCATGCCTTTGCAAAGTTCCAGCCATCGGTCGGCGTTGCCGAGCTCGGTCTCAGCCCGGTGGCGCAGCAGCCGTTCCAGCCGGTCGGTCGCCACAGGGCCGGGGTTGATCGCCACCGCACGGAACCCGTCCTTCTGCGCCCCGCGGCCCAGCGCGCGGGTGAACGCCATGAGCGCAGCGTTGCCCGCCACCCCGGCGACATAGCCGGGATCGAACGTCTCCCCGGCCGCGCCGATCACGTTCACCACGACGCCCCGGCGCGACTGCAGCATGGGATACAGCGCACGGCACAGGCTGATGAAGCCGAACACCTTGAGGTCCCACGCGGCGCGCAAGGTGGCGTCGTCCACCGCCAGCAAGTTGCCCGGCGGAATAGCGCCGGCGTTGTTCACCAGGATGTCCACCGCACCAGCGGCGGCGGCGACACGTTCCACCTCGGTTTGCCGGGACAGATCGGCGGCAATGGTCTCGACCCGCACTTGACGGCGGGCACGCACCGCGGCGGCTGCCTCGTCCAGCGTGGCCGGGTCGCGGGCCACCAGGACGATGTCGCAGCCTTCTTCGGCGAGCAGTTCGGCGCTGGCGCGGCCAATGCCCTTGGAGCCGCCGGTCACCAAGGCGCGCTTCCCAGCCAAATGCAGGTCCATGGCTAGGCGGCCACGCCGCGTATGCTTCCTGGGGCGGTGTATATCGTGCTCATGCGGCCCTCCGGATGCCGACGGAATACGCGCGGCAGGCGTCGCCGAATGCCCGGAACAGCGCCACGCTATTGGGGTCCTCGGCATACTCCCATTCCGGGTGCCACTGCACCGCAAGCGCGAAAGCGGCGCCTTGGCGGCGCACGGCCTCGATCGTGCCGTCCGGCGCCACGGCCTCGACGGACAGCGTATCCGCCAGCCGGTCGATCGCCTGGCCGTGCACCGAGTTCACCACGATGCGGTCATGGCCCAGCATGCGCGCGAGCTCACCCGACAGCGCGACCTCGTGCTTAGGGGCAAATTGCTGGCTTATTGCGCCGGGTCCGCCGCGGTGGTCCAGGCGGCCCGGCACGAAATGCACCTGCTGATGCAGGCTGCCGCCCAGCGCCACGTTCA
>CAXTJW010000485.1:0-3151 GCA_964244305.1 uncultured Acetobacteraceae bacterium | reverse complement strand
CCAACACGCCGATGTTCCAGCGCATGGAAGACGACATGGACATCAACTGCGGCACGATCCTGGACGGCGACGAGACGGTGCAGGACTGCGGCCAGCGCATTTTCGAGATGATGATCCGCACGGCGAGCGGCGAGCGGACCAAGAGCGAGGCGTTCGACGCCGGCGGGGCGGAGTTCGCGCCATGGGTTATTGGGGCGACGATGTAGTAAGTGCAGTTGTCTTAATTACGCATACACAAGTACCCGAACGTCCTGCGAGGAAATCGACCCACATCTAAGCTGCTGCCTCTGTTCAGGGCGGCCGGGCGTTAGATGTGGGTAAATTTGTGGCCGCCCTAAACAGCCGTCATTGCGAGCCGGCTTCGGCGCGGCAATCC
The DNA here is from genome assembly GCA_964244305.1 of uncultured Acetobacteraceae bacterium. Lineage (GTDB taxonomy): Bacteria > Pseudomonadota > Alphaproteobacteria > Acetobacterales > Acetobacteraceae > CAHJXG01. Next base: position 2,775 of record CAXTJW010000485.1, on the reverse strand, counting down.
GGGACGCCATAACTAAGGACCAGTGCGTGCGGCCCTGGATTTCCGCTAGCAAGCGTTTCCATAAGCCCAGTACTGCATGCCACGGCCCTGCAAAGCCAACCCCGTCCCGGCCGCCCGGCGAGCGCGCGCCATCCGAACGAACCGTCTCGACGCCAGCATTCAGGCCGTCGAGCCGGCGAACACGTTCTTCTTGATGATCGCGTGCACCCCCCAATTCCCGTCAACCACCTGCGTGATGCCGAAATCCACCGCCACCGACATCAGCGAGATTGCTTCGTCCTCCGTCAGCCCCCTCGTACCCATCAGGAAGCTGCGCATCTTGCGGAATGCGTCCCGCATCGCGAGGTCGATCGAGGACTTGCTGAAAATATCGCTCTGCGCGTTGCTGCCGAGGTCGGCGAGGTAGTTCGGGTAGCTGAACCCCGACATCACCCAATCGTCCTGCGTCTCGATCAGCGGGAAATCGAGCGCCTCCAACGCCGTGCCGCCCAGGTCGGCCTTCTTGTGCAGGATGAGCTGGAAGGTGCCGGTCAGCGAGCATTCGATGGCGGTGCCGCAAAGCTCCGAATCGCCCTGGCCGGCATGCGGGTCGCCGACGGACAGCAGCGCGCCATCGACGGCGACGGGATAGTACATCGTGGCGCCCTTGCCGATGCGCCAGTTGTCGATGTTGCCGCCGGTGTAGCTCGGCGGGATGGAGTTGACGTAGTCGGCCTCTTTCGGCGCCAGGCCCATGGTGCCGAAATGCGGGCGGATCGGCACGCGGATGTTCTTCAGCACGTTATAATTGCGCTGCGTTTGCGTATGATCCACCAGCAGGCCGGGATAGTCGATCGTCGGATGCACCTTTCCCGTGGGATCGGTGACCGGAACCCACTTGAAATTATAGATCGCGCGGGCCCAGTTGCGCTCCCCCGTCGCGTCCATCTCATAGATCGTCACGACCTCGCGTGGCCTGTCGCCGGTAATCAGGTCTTTATACTGAAAGCCCCAATTCGCGGCCGCGTTGCTGCCGAAGCACAGGCCCTTGAAGGCCGGGTTGGCGGACGGCCGCGGCTTCACGTCGAGGATACGGACCTCCAGCACGTCGCCGGGCTCTGCGCCGCGTACCGCAACCGGGCCGGTGCAGATGTGCACGCCCAAGCCGCCGCCATCGCCGGTGCCGGCGCCCCGGCGCATGACGCCCTTCTTGTCCTTGGTCCAGAGATAGACACTCTCCGCCCCGGGGTCGCCCGTGATCATCCGCTCGGCGTCGTCGCTGGCCTGGTGGGTCAGCGTCTCGATAGTCACATAGTCGCCCGAGTTCACCTCGATCTGCGGCTTCAGCAACTTGCTGAAGTATCCCCAGTGCACGGTGTCGGCATTGGCGGGCAAATGGAAGTAGGCCGGCTGCCCCGGCTGCCGGGCGGCCGAGTTCTGCGCGAGCGCCGGGGACACCAGCGAAATGCCGGTGGTGGCCAGGGCCGCCGCACCGCTGGTGGCGGCAAAGCCGGATTTGAGGAAGGCCCGGCGTTCCTTCGCCATGCCGGTGCGAAAGTCGAGCTGGTGCTTCTCGAACTCCGCGCAGGCCGGATCGTCACCTTGGCACATTGTATTCTCCCGTACGATGATCCGAGGGCCCAGCACGATCTATGCCACGCCCGATTCCGACACGCTGGCCCACCATGGCCCTGTCCTTGCATCGCCTCGCAATATTCAGGTTAAGGTGATGTTACGTGCCGAACAGTGCGGCAGCATTGGGCAGTGCGACAGCATAGGCGGGCGGGGAACACCGCATCCGCAGCCTCATAATCGAACGGCGGCAAGGAAAGCACTATGGCGAAGCATTACGAAATCCCCGCAACGCCCGACAACATGGTCCTGGGCTATCTGGACGCGACCACCCCGCCGGTGATCGAAATCGACTCCGGCGACACCGTGAAGCTCTACTCCTTTCCAGCTGGTGGAACGGCAACCCTGCCGGAGCCGTCGCGCGTGCCGGCGGACTACCTCGCAGCGCTGAAGGCCTTGCCGGACGGCCCTGGCCCGCACTTCATCACCGGCCCCGTCTATGTGCGCGGCGCACAGCCCGGCGACACGCTGCAAATCGATATCCTCGATGCGGCCCCGACGATGGATTGGGGTTTCGTGTCCATCATGCCTTTGCTCGGGACATTGCCGGACGAGTTCACGGAGTATGAGACCATCCATCCCGCCATCGATCGGGCGCGGAACGTCTGCACGCTGCCCTGGGGGACGGAGCTGCCGCTCGACCCATTCTTCGGCATCATCGGCGTAGCGCCGCCCAAGGCTTGGGGCCGCTGCGGCTCCCCGGTCCCGCGCGCGTTCGGCGGCAACATGGACAACAAGGAGCTGAAGCCCGGCACGACGCTGTATTTGCCGGTGTTCAACGAGGGCGCGCTGTTCATGGCGGGCGACGGGCACGGCGTGCAGGGCGACGGCGAGGTCTGCATCACGGCGCTGGAAACCGGGCTGTCCGGCACCTTTCGCCTCACGGTGCGCAAGGACTTCAAGGTCGATTTCCCGTTTGCCGAAACCGCGACGCACCTGATGTCGATCGGGCTCGACGAGGACCTGGACGACGCCGCCAAGCAGGCGGTGCGGGAGATGGTCAAGCACGTCTGCCTGCGCACCAACCTGTCCCGCAACCAGGCCTACATGCTGTGCTCCCTGATCGCCGACCTCCGCGTGACGCAGACGGTGGACGGCAACAAGGGCGTGCATATGATGCTCGCCAAGACGCATATTTGATCAATAGGAAACCAAGAATGCATA
>CAXTJW010000484.1:0-3153 GCA_964244305.1 uncultured Acetobacteraceae bacterium | reverse complement strand
GCGAGGACGTGACCGAAACGCTGGAGGTGGTGCCCCGGCAATGGAAGGTGGTGCAAACGGTGCGCGAGCGGATCACCCAGCCGCCGGCGCCGTTCCACCCCATCGCACGCGGCCGGGCCTGAGCTGCTGGCGATGATCCCGGAGGCGAAGTTCGGCCAGCGCCTGCCGCTGAACCGGCAAAGCGGCACCTATGCGCGCGAGGGCGTCGAGATCGACGTGTCCACCATGGCAGACTGGGTGGGCGCGTGCACGGCGACGCTTGCGCCGCTCCCCGCGCTGGTCGAGGCGCACGTGATGGCGGCAGAGCGCATCCATGGCGACGACCCCACCATGCCGGTGCAGGCGCGCGGCAAGACGGCCACCGGCCGCCTACGAGCCTATGTGCGCGGCGACCAGCCGTTCGGCGGGCCAGAGCCGCCCGTTGCTGTGTTCCACTGCTCGCCCGACCGCCGGGGCGAGACGCCATCCTCGACGTCGAGCGCGGCATCAACGGCCTGCCGGCCGAGCAGCGCCTTGTTGTGCGCAAAGTGCACGTCGCGCCGCTGGTGGCTGACCTCGAGACCTGGATGCGCGGGGCGCACGGCAAGATGTCGCGCCACGCCGAGGTCGCTTGCGCGATGGACTATATGCTCAAGCGCTGGGACACGTTCAGCCGGTTCCCCGGCGACGGACGCATCTGCCTCAGCGACAACGCCGCCGAGCGCGCGCGGCGCGGCGTGGCCCTCGGCAGAAAGTCGCGGCTGTTCTGCGGGCCCGATCGCGGCGGCGACCGCGCCGCGGCCATGTATTCGCTCATCGTCACGGCCAAGCTGAACGACGTCGACCCGCGCGCCTGGCTCGCCGCCGTGCTGTGCCGGATCGCCGATCACCCCGCGTCGCGGCTGCACGAGCTGCTGCCCTGGAACTGGGCGCGGAAGATGGAGCGTCGTCGCCTGGCGGCATGACCGCCGCCAGCATCGCCCGCCTGCTTGTCACCCTCGACGACGTGAAGCCCCCGGTGCGGCGCCGGGTCGAGGTGCCGCTCACGATCCGGCTCGACCGCCTGCACCTGGTGCTGCAGGCCGCGCACGGCCTACCCGGTTCTGCTCGACGCCACCGGACGCTGTCCGCCCAAAGACGTCGGGGGATCGTGGGGCTACGCCGAGTTCCTGGACGCCATCGCCGATCCGGCGCACGAAAACCATGCCGAGATGAAGGAATGGGCCAGCGAGCCGTTTGATCCCAAAGCCGTCGACGTCGAAATGCTTGCCGACGATGTCGCGGCACTCGCCAAGGCGTGGACGCGTAAACCGCCCGCCAAGCGCAAACAACCTACCCGATCCGCGGCCCTCGCCGGATGGATACGGAGCCCGGACACCGCCCGCCATCTGAAGGCCGGCGAGCCGTTCTAGCAGTCTTTCGGATTGGGGGTACCCAGTTTTCGGATCGCTTGCTAGAATCGCGGCATGTCGAACTTCATCGCGTCCAGTCGCGATCAGGTCTTCCTGCTGCCGCCAGACTTGAAAGCCTGGATTCCAGACGACGATCTGGCGCATTTCATCATGGCGGCGGTCGAGCGCATACCGATCCGGGCGTTCCGGACCGGGTCGCAGCCGGGCGGCAAGGCCCAGTATCATCCCCAGCTGATGCTGATGCTGCTGGTCTACAGCTACGCCCACGGCATCTTCTCGTCTCGCCGGATCGAGCGGGCGACCTATCGCGAGATCGTGGTGCGGTTCGTCGCCGCCAACCTCCACCCCGACCACGACACGATCGCTGTCTTTCGCCAAGCCAACAAGGCCGCCTTCGAAGCAGCCTTCCTCCAAATCCTGTTGCTGGCGCGCGAAACCGGCCTGCTCCGGCTCGGCACCGTGTCAATCGACGGCACTGAGATCGACGCCAACGCCTCGAAGACCCGCTCGGTCCGTGACGACCGCGCCTGTGAACTGCGGACCAAGCTGGCCGCCGACATCGCGCACCTGACCGCACAGGCCGAGGCTGCCCGCCCGGCCTACGAGACGAAGAAGGCCGCCTACGACGCCAGGAAGGGGCGCCGCGGCAGCAAGCCCAAGCCGCCCGACGACACGCCCCCGCCCGAGCGGCAAAGCAACCTCACCGACCCCGACAGCGCGCTGATGCGCCGCTCGGACGCGCATGAGTATCGCCAGGCCCACAACGCCCAGGCCGTGGTCCCGCGCAAATCGCCGCGGCGATTTCGCTGCGCCGAAGGGTCGAGCTTCGCCGCCACCGTGCCGGGCCTGCGCGATACAATGGGCCTGCCCCAGACCGTGCTGGCCGACACCGGCCACGCCAGCAGCCCGGCGGTCAAGGCGCTGCAGGCCAGCAATGTCGAACCGCTGGTGGCCATCGGACGCACCCAGCCGCACCGGCCCTACGATGTCCGTCCGCCGTCAGAACCCAAGGCACTTCGGCGGATCACGAAGCCCTGGCGCATCGCCATGAAGGCCAAGATGGAGACCGACGATGCCAAGGCCCTCTACAAGAAGCGCAAGCAATCCGTCGAAACCGTGTTCGGCATCATCAAAGGCGCCACGGGCTTCCGACGCTTCCACCGGCGCGGCGTTCAAAACGCAGCCACCGGGTGGACGCTGATCGCACTGGCCTACAACTGCAGGCGGATACACCGCCCGCAGCCAGCCTGAACCAACTGCCGCCGTCCGTCAGAAATCTACCACACCCATGAATCCGATAGACTGGTAGGCGGCCCGCCCGCAAAGCTTCGGCAACGAAAATGCTTGAACGCTGTTCACGAAGCTGGTAACATGAACAGCGTTCAAGAAAGGACTAGCCCCATGCCGTTGCTCACCTCCCGCCGCCTCGCGCCGCTGCTGCTCACCCAGACGCTTGGGGCGCTGAACGACAACCTGTTCAAGAACGCCCTGGTGGTGCTGATCCTGTTCCGGGCGGCGGAGTCGTCCGGGCCGGCGCTGGTGGCGCTGGCGGGGGGCGTGTTCATCCTGCCCTATGCATTGCTGTCGGCGACCGCCGGGCAGGTCGCCGACCGGTTCGAGAAGTCGCGCACCATCCTGGTCGTCAAGCTGGCGGAGGTGGCGCTGATGGCGCTGGCGGCGGCCGGGTTCCTGCTCGGAAGCCAGCCCCTGCTGTTCGCCGTGCTGTTCGGGCTGGGCGTGCAGGCGACGTTCTTCGGCCCGC
>CAXTJW010000483.1:0-3159 GCA_964244305.1 uncultured Acetobacteraceae bacterium | reverse complement strand
AGAAGCTGCTCGCGGTTTCGCTTGAGGGGTCGGTTGGATAATGCTGTCTATCAATGATCTCGCGGCGCGGATCGACGAGAAAGAGATCCTCCGCGGCCTGAGCCTCGAACTGCCGGCCGGGCAGGTCCACGCCATCATGGGGCCGAACGGCTCCGGCAAGAGCACGCTCGGCTACGTGTTGGCGGGGCATGAGGGCTATGAAGTCACCGGCGGGAGCGCGACGTTCGATGGCAAGGACTTGCTGACGATGGAGCCGGAGGCGCGTGCGGCGGCCGGGCTGTTCCTGGCGTTCCAGGCGCCGCTCGAGCTGCCCGGCGTCAACAACGCCAACTTTCTGCGTACCGCGCTGAATGCCATCCGCCGTGCGCGGGGCGAGGCGGAGCTCGACGCCGTGGGCTTTCTCCGTTTGGCCCGCGCCGAGTCGAAGCGGCTTGCCATGCCCGACGACATGCTGAAGCGCAACGTCAACGTCGGCTTTAGCGGTGGCGAGAAAAAGCGCAACGAGGTGCTGCAGATGGCCATACTGCGGCCGAAGCTCGCCATTTTAGATGAGACCGATAGCGGCCTCGACATCGACGCTCTGCGCATCGTCGCCGATGGGGTGAACGCGCTTCGCAGCCCGGATTTCTCGGCGCTGGTCATCACCCACCACCAGCGCCTGCTGGACCACCTGGTGCCGGACCGCGTGCATGTGCTGTCGCAGGGCCGCATCATCCGGTCTGGCGGGCCAGAGCTTGCGCGCGAGCTGGAGGCGAACGGCTACACTGCCGTCGTGGCGGAGGCCGCATGAACCAGTCGCTACGCAATGGCGCGGATGCGTTCCTTGCGCGCTACCAGGGCCTGCACGACCGCCTGCCCGGCGACCCGGCCATTCGCGCCGCCGCCGCCGACGCATTCGCCAAAGGTGGCCTGCCCAGCGTGCGCGACGAGGCCTGGCGCTACACCAGCCTGCGCGCCCTGGCCGAGGGCGACTTTCAGGAACCGCTCAGCGCCGTGTCGCAGGCGCCGATCCTGGGTGAAATCATCGATGCGCCACGCCTGGTTCTGATCGATGGCCGCTATCAGCCCGGCCTGTCGACGCCCCCCACGGGCGTCACCGTCACGCTATTTTCGGAAAACCCGTATTTCGGCCGGCTGCCCGACATTGCGCAGCCGATGGCCGCGCTGAACACCATGCTGGCCGAGGACGGCGTGCAGCTGCATGTCGCCGCCGGGGTCGATGCCGGGGCCTTGGTGCTGTTGTCGGTGACGCCCGATGGCCATCGCCCGATCGCGTTCCATCCGCGCCATAGCGTCCACCTCGAGCCCGGCGCCAAGCTGACGGTGGTCGAGGTCACGCGCGGGGAGGGGGCCTATCTGCACAATGCCGTCACCGAGGTCGTGGTGGCCGAGGGCGCGACGCTGACCCACATCCGGCTGCAGGACGAGGGTGCTGAGGCGTTCCACATCAATACGACCTTCGCCGAGATCGCCGGACACGGCACCTACGACGCATTCGTGCTGACCCTCGGCGCCCGCGTGGCGCGGACCGAGATCCACGCCAAGCTGATTGGCCCGCACGGCATGGTGCACCTGAATGGGGCGCAACTGCTTGGCGGCCAGCAGCATGGCGATATCACGACCGTGGTGGCGCATGACGCGCCGAACTGCGGGTCGCGGCAGACGATCAAAAACGTGCTGTCCGACCGGTCCCGCGGCGTGTTCCAGGGCCGCATCGAGGTCGCACGCATTGCGCAGAAGACCGACGGATACCAGATGAATCAGGCGCTGTTGCTGTCGCCGCATGCCGAGATCGACTGCAAGCCGCAGCTCGAAATCTATGCCGACGACGTGAAATGCAGCCACGGCGCCACAGTCGGCGAGTTGGACGCCGAGCAGATGTTCTATTTGCGCAGCCGCGGTGTGCCCGATGCGGAGGCGCGCGTGATCCTGGTCCGGGCCTTCCTTGCGGAGGCCATGGATCCGATCGCGCATGTCGAGGCCCGTGCGCTGCTGGAGCGCGCAATCGAGAATTGGTGGGAACGCCGCGTATGAACATGATGACTAAGCCGGGCTTCGACGTGCAGCGTATCCGCGCCGACTTCCCAATTTTGTCGCAGACCGTCCGCGGCAAGCCGCTCGTGTTCCTCGACAGCGCCGCGTCGGCACAGAAGCCGCGCCCGGTGATCGACGCCATGGTCAACGCCATGGAGACGCAATACGCCAACGTCCACCGCGGCCTGCACTGGATGAGCGAGCGCACGACGGATGCCTATGAGGGCACCCGGGACGCGGTCGCCCGGCTGCTGAATGCGCCGTCGCGCGAGGAGATCGTGTTCACCAAGAACACGACCGAGGCGATCAACCTGGTCGCGCACAGCTACGGCCGCGGCATCATGAAGCCCGGTCAGGCCGTCGTCATCTCCGCCATGGAGCACCACGCGAACCTGATCCCCTGGCAGATGCTGCGCGAGGCGCACGGCATCGAGTTGCGCGTCGCCCCGATTACCGACGCGGGCGAGCTGGACATGGCCGGGCTGGAGGCACTGTTGCAGGACCGCAAGGTCGGGCTGGTGTCGATCGTGCACATGAGCAACGTGCTCGGCACGGTCGTGCCGGCGAGCCGGGTCGCGGCGCTGGCGCAAGAGTATGGCGCGAAGGTGCTGTTCGACGGCAGCCAGGCCGTCGTGCACCGTCCGGTCGACGTGCAGGCGATCGGCGCGGACTTCTATGCGTTCACCGGCCACAAGCTCTATGGTCCCACGGGCATTGGCGTGCTGTGGGCTCGGCGCGAGCTGTTGGAGGCGATGCCGCCGTTCATGGGTGGCGGCGACATGATTGGCACCGTGACGTACGAGCGCAGCACCTGGGCGGAAATCCCGCATAAGTTCGAGGCGGGGACCCCGGCCATCATCGAGGCGATCGGCCTCACGGCGGCGATCGAGTATGTCGAGGCGATCGGCTTCGACGCCATCGCGGCGCACGAGTCTCGGCTGACCGACCACGCCCTGGCCCGGCTTTCCGCCATTCCTGGCCTGCGCGTGCTCGGATCGGCGCAGGACCGCGGCGGGGTGTTCAGCTTCACCATGCAGGGCGCCCATCCGCACGACATCGCCACTTTGCTCGACCGCCAGGGCATCGCCGTGCGCGCCGGCAATCACTGTGCCGAGCCGCTGTCGC
>CAXTJW010000482.1:0-3161 GCA_964244305.1 uncultured Acetobacteraceae bacterium | reverse complement strand
CGGTGCGCAACGGCGGGCACCCGTCGTTCGGCTACGCGATCCGCAACGTCGGGCCCCGGCTGCAGATGGAGGCCCCGCGGGCGGCCCGGCAGCTGCCGCGGTCGGTCGAGCAGCTGACCGAGCTGATCGGCCGCGTGTCGCTGAAGGAACTGGTGCGCGAGGCGACCGAGGTGATCGAGCGGCTATCGATCGAGGCGGCGCTGGAGCTCACCAACGACAACCGCGCATCCGCCGCCGAGATGCTGGGATTGAGCCGGCAGAGCCTTTACGTGAAGCTGCGCCGCTACGGCATCGGCGACCCGGCCACGGTGGAGCCGAGCTGATGGCCACCGCAGCCCTCTCCACGTCGGCGACTCCGGCCGGGCGTACCGGCGCGGCGGCGGTGCTGGAGCTGCTGAAGCCCATCACCTGGTTCGCGCCGATGTGGGCCTTCATGTGCGGCATCGTCTCGTCGGGTCAGCCCTTGGCCGGGCATTGGGCGGTGGCGCTGGCCGGGGTGGCGCTGTCGGGGCCGCTGGTCTGCGGCACCAGCCAGGCGGTCAACGACTGGTTCGACCGCCATGTCGACGCGATCAACGAGCCGGGCCGGCCGATCCCCTCCGGACGGATACCGGGCCGGGCCGGGCTCGCCATCGCGATGACCTGCACGGCGTTGTCGATGCTGGTCGCTGCCGCCTTGGGCCGGTGGGCGTTCGGCGCGGCGGTGGTCGGGATGGCGCTGGCCTGGGCCTACAGCGCGCCGCCGGTGCGGCTGAAGCAGAACGGCTGGTGGGGCAACCTCGCCTGCGCCGCGTGCTACGAGGGCCTGCCGTGGTTCACCGCCGCCGCGATCATGGCGGGAACGCTGCCCAACTGGCGCATCATCGCCGTCGCCGCGGTCTACAGCGCCGGGGCGCATGGGATCATGACGCTGAACGACTTCAAGTCGGTCGAGGGCGACCGGCAAACCGGGGTGAACTCGCTGCCGGTGCTGCTGGGCGTGCTGCCCGCGGCGAGGCTTGCCTGCCTGGTGATGGCGCTGCCGCAGATCGTCGTGGTCGGGCTGCTGCTGGCGTGGGGCCATGTCGGCCATGCGGCTGCGGTGGCAATCCTGCTGCTGGCGCAGGCAGGCTTGATGGACCGGTTCATGCAGGACCCGCGACGGCTTGCGCCCTGGTATAACGGCACCGGGACGACGCTTTACGTGATCGGCATGCTGGTCGCGGCCTTTGCGCTGCGCTCGGCGGGGTTGGCATGACGCGCCCGCTCGGCTGGCTGGGCATCCTGCGGCTAGGCCTGGTGCAGGCCGGGCTGGGTTCGGTCGTCGTGCTGGCGACATCCACGCTGAACCGGGTGATGGTGGTCGAGCTGGCCCTGCCGGCGCTGATCCCGGGGGCGCTGGTCGCATTTCATTACGGGCTGCAGGTGCTGCGTCCGCGGCTGGGCTACGGGTCGGACCTCGGCGGGCGGCGGACACCGTGGATCGTGGGCGGCATGGCGGCGCTGGCGCTGGGCGGCGTGGCCGCGGCCGGCGCTACGGCGCTGATGGCGACGCAGCTGGCACTGGGCGTGGCGCTCGCGGTGGCGGCGTTCGCGGCGGTCGGCGTGGGTGTCGGCGCTGCCGGGACCGCCTTGCTGACCCTGCTCGCCAAGCGGGTCGACCCGCAGCGCCGGGCGGCGGCGGCGACGATCGTCTGGCTCATGATGATCGCGGGGATCGCCGTCACGGCCACGGTCGCGGGCAAGCTGCTGGATCCGTTCTCGCCGGGGCGGCTGATGGTGGTCGTGTCGGCTGCGGCGCTGGTGGCGTTCATCGTGGCGGGGCTGGCCGTTTGGGGCATGGAAGGCACGGCAGTCGCGGCCGGACCCACCGCTGCCCGGCCCGGCAAGTTCAGCATGGTGCTCGCGGAGATATGGGCAGAGCCGCAGGCCCGGCGCTTCGCCATCTTCGTCTTCGTCAGCATGCTGGCCTACAGCGCCCAGGAACTCAACCTCGAGCCGTTTGCCGGCGCGGTGTTCGCGCTCACGCCGGGGCAATCGACCGGGCTGACCGGCTTGCATCATGCGGGCGTACTGGCCGGCATGGCGCTGGTCGCGCTGGGCAGCGCGTTGGCCGGCGGGTTCCGGGTCCGGGCGATGCGGATCTCCACGATCGGCGGCTGCGTCGGTTCGGCGGTGGCGATCCTGCTGCTCGCGGCGTCGGGCCTGGCCGGGTTCCCGTGGCCGTTGCGTGAGGGCGTGCTGCTGCTCGGCGCGGCCAACGGCGCGTTTGCGGTGTCGGCGATCGGCGCCATGATGGGTCTGGCCAGCGACGGCCGCGCGGCGCGCGAGGGCACGCGGATCGGCCTATGGGGCGCCGCGCAGGCATTGGCTTTCGGCGCGGGCGGCCTGGCGGGCACCGCGGCGAGCGACTTGGCGCGGCATGTTTTCGGCTCGCCGGCCACGGCCTATGCGGCGGTGTTCGGCATGGAGGCCGTGCTGTTCCTGGTCGCCGGCGGGCTGGCCATGGGTGTGTTCAAAACTCGCAACGATCGTGTGACCGGGCGCACAGCCAAGCGCGCCGAGATCGTGCACGCAGGATAGGGAGGCGAAGATGGCAGAGATATTCGACGCGGTTGTGGTTGGCGGCGGACCCGCAGGCGCTACCGCAGCGGCCGACCTGGCCCGCGGCGGGCGCTCCGTATTGTTGCTCGACCGCGCCGGCCGCATCAAGCCGTGCGGCGGCGCGATCCCGCCGATCTGCGTGCGCGAGTTCGGCATCCCGGACAGCCTGATCGTGGCCCGCGCGACCGGCGCACGCATCGTCTCGCCGTCGGCGAAGGAGGCCGACATGCCTATCGATGGCGATGGCTACGTAGGCATGGTGGACCGCGAGACCTTCGACGAATGGCTGCGCGAGCGTGCCGCAACGACCGGCGCCGTCCGCCGCACCGGCACGTTCGACCGCATCAGCCATGACGCGGACGGCGTCACCGTCCTGCACTACAACGGCCCGGACGGCCCGGCCGAGGTGCGGACCCGTGCTGTGATCGGCGCCGACGGCGCGCGCTCGAACGTCGCAAAACAGTGCGTGAAGGGCTGGGAGCGGATCAAATACGTGTTCGCGTATCACGAGATCGTCCGCGCCCCCGACCCCGCCGTCTTCGACCGGTCCCGCTGCGACGTGTATTACCAGGGCACGC
>CAXTJW010000481.1:0-3167 GCA_964244305.1 uncultured Acetobacteraceae bacterium | reverse complement strand
CACCTGCGGGACGTGCTGTGCGCCCGTGTCCATACGCCGCAACCCGACGCCGCATTCGCCGCCGCCGGCCGTCGCGCGCTCGAGCAAACCTAGAAGGACAAACAACCATGAGCGAAACCGGAATATTGGGTCGCCGCCGGGCGATACGGATTGCCGCCTCCGCCGCGGCGATGTTGCCGCTCGGTGCGATGGCGCCGTTCCGGGCGGCCCAGCCGAAGGCCGATCCGCTGGCCCTGCCGCCGATCTGCCGCGTCGCCGACACTGGACCCGGCGTCGGCACGGGCCCGGTTGCGACGCCGGGCACCAAGCTGCGGCTCACGTGGAACGCCAATGCGATCTGCACCGTAGGCGTCCCCGTGGCGGACCAACGGGGCATCTTCAAGAAGCACGGGCTTGACGTCGAGCTGATCAACTTTGGCGGCAGCACGGACCAGCTGCTCGAAGCGATCAGCACCGGCAAGGCGGACGCAGGCGTCGGCATGGCCTTGCGCTGGCTGAAGCCGCTGGAGCAGGGCTTCGACGTCAAGATCACCACGGCGATCCATGGCGGCTGCATGCGGCTGTTTGCGACCCAAACCGGCGGGATCAAGACGCTGGCCGACCTGAAGGGCAAGACGGTCGGCTGCAGCGACATGGCGGCGCCGGATAAAAACTTCTTTTCCATCGTGGCGGCCAAGCAGGGGCTCGATCCGAACAGCGACATCTCGTGGCGGCAATACCCCGCCGACCTGCTCGGTGTCGCGCTGAAAAAGGGCGAGATCCAAGCCTTCTCGCTCGGCGACCCGCTCGGCTGGGTCATCCGCGAACGGGACAGCCTGTTCGAGGTCGCGAACAACCTCATGGCCGAATACGCGCATCGCGCCTGCTGCGTGCTGGGCGTGCGCGGCAGCCTCATCAAGCAGGACCGCGCGGCCGCCGGCGCCCTGACCGCATCGCTGCTGGAGGCGCAGGAGTTCGTCGCGGCGAACCCGGACGAGTCCGCAGCGCTATTCGCGCAGTATTCACCGACCCCGGTGGCGCAGCTGGCGGCCATGCTGCGCAGCCACACGCACCATAACCACCCGGTCGGCCCGGAATTGAAGCAGCAAATCGCGGATTACGCGGAAGAGCTCAAGCTCGTCCACGTGATGCGCGACCGCACCGACACGGCCCGCTTCGCCGACAAGGTGTATGCGGATGTGCTCACGGCATGAACGCGCTAACGCAAATCCAATCGCGGCTCACCGGCCAGTCGACGCCCGCGAGGCGGCACGCCGTATGGTCCGGCGGCCTTGTCGCGGCCCTGCTTTGGGCGGCTGCAGCAGCGTTGACTTGGATGTGGCCCGACGCCGACGACCTCGGCCGCACCGGTCTGCTGGCAATCCTCGCTTCGGCGCTGGCAGTGGTGCTCGCCCTGGCGGCGTTGGGCAGCATCGTGCGCGCCTTGCCGAAGCCGCTCACCCGCATCGGCCCGTGGCTCATCGTCCTGGCACTCGCTCTGGCCATGTGGGAGCTGATCACCGCCAAGCTGGACCTATTGCCGCGGCCATTCTTCGCCGCGCCGCAATCCATGCTCGAGGTGCTGACCGACGACTGGCCAAGGCTGGGCGAGAGCCTGCTGCGCTCGTTGTGGCTGCTGCTGCCGGCCTACTTGCTGGGCGCCGCGGCCGGGTTCCTGACCGGGGTGGCGGTCGGCTGGTCACGCCGTGTCGGCTACTGGGTTCACCCGGTGCTGCGGCTTATCGGCCCGGTGCCCGCGGTCGCCTGGATACCCATCGCCTTCTTCGTCTTCCCCACCAGCCATAGCGCCAGCACCTTCCTGATCGCGCTCGCCACGTTCTTTCCGGTGGCCGTGCTGACCTGGTCGGGCGTCGCCTCCGTCAGCGCGGCGTATTACGACGTGGCCCGCACCATGGGCGCGCGTCCCTGGTTCCTGGTGCGCCGGATCGCGATTCCGGCGGCAATGCCGTCGGTGTTCATCGGGCTGTTCATGGGCCTGGGCGCGTCCTTCTCCGTCCTCGTCGTGGCCGAGATGCTGGGCGTCAAGGCTGGCCTCGGCTGGTATATGCAATGGGCCCAGGGCTGGGCGGCCTACGCCAACATGTATGTGGCGCTCGGCATCCTGGCGCTCATGTGCACCGCGCTCATCACCTTGCTGTTCCGGGTGCGCGACCACTTCCTGTCCTGGCAGAAGGGGCTGGTCCGGTGGTAGCGGCGCTGCATCAGGCATCCGCCACCCAGGCGCTCAGCCTGGACGTGGTGGGCGTCAGCCACAGCTTCGCGCTGGATGGCCGCGACTTGCCGGTGCTGGACCGGGTGGACCTGTCTTTGACAGCCGGCGAGTTCGTCGCCGTCCTGGGGCCGAGCGGATGCGGCAAGTCCACCCTGCTCCGCCTGGTCGCCGGTCTGGAACCGCCCACGCAGGGCACGCTGTTCGCCGGTGACGCGCCGATCACCGGACCGGACCCCTCCCGCGTGCTCATGTTCCAGGATCCGACGCTGTATCCGTGGCGCACCGTGCGGGCCAACGTCGGCCTGGGACTGGAGGCGCGAGGCGAGCTGAAGCGTTTCGGTCATCGGGTGGACGAGGCGCTGCAGCTGGTGGGCCTGGCAGGCTTCGACACGGCGTATCCGCATCAGATCTCCGGCGGCATGGCGCAGCGGGCGTCCCTGGCGCGGGCGCTGGTCAACGACCCCAGGCTGCTGGTGCTGGACGAGCCATTGGGCAAGCTGGACAGCCTCACCCGGCTGCAGCTGCAGGCGGAGCTGGTGCGCATCTGGCAGGACCGCGGCTTCACCGCCCTGCTGGTGACGCACGACGTGGAGGAGGCGCTGCTGATGGCCGGCCGCGTCATCGTCGTCAGCGAACGGCCCGCCCATATCCGGGCTGACGTGCCGGTCCCGTTGCCCTACCCTCGCCACCGCGACGATCCGGAGCTGGTGCGGCTGCGGCGCGAGGTGCTGGGCCTGTTGGGGTTGCCGTCATGAATACGTGTAGCGGCTTGCCTTCATCGGCGATCGTGCTCGCACTCATCGCCGGTTTTGGCTCACGCTGTCTGACAATAGCGACGCGTTGATGCTCGCGCTTTCTGCCCGCCTGCTCGCAATCAAAGCGGCGTGCTCGCAATCGAGACGGTATTATGTAGCAGTCACACCTAAACCAAAAGATTGAACAAGGGCCATGTCCC
>CAXTJW010000480.1:0-3176 GCA_964244305.1 uncultured Acetobacteraceae bacterium | reverse complement strand
GAGGCCGGCCTCAATACCGAGGTCGAGCAATCTATTCTGCATCCCTCAGACTTGGAACTTGGTGAGACAGCGCGCGCAGTCATGGCGCGGGTGCGCAAGCTGAACCCGGCCCGCGTCGTCTTCGACAGCCTCAGCGAAATTCGCCTGCTGGCACAAAATCCGCAGCGTTACCGCCGCCAAGTGCTCGCGTTGAAGCTTTTCTTCACGCAACAGCTATGCACGGTTCTGCTGCTCGACGACCGCTCCTTCGAACCTGCCGCCCTGAGCGGCGACCTGCAGCTGCACAGCCTGGCGCATGGCGTCATCGTCCTGGAGCAGGCAATGGTGGAGTACGGGGCCGAGCGGCGGCGCTTGCGAGTCGTGAAGCTCCGCGGCAGCCAGTTCCGCGGCGGTCACCACGATTTCACCATCGAGCCCGGCGGCATCGCCGTCTACCCCAGGCTTATTGCCCACGAGCACCATAGCGAGTTCAGCTACAACCCCGTCAGCACCGGCAGCGTCGAGTTCGACAATTTGCTTGGCGGCGGTCTCAGCCCCGGCACCAACGCCTTGTTGATCGGACCTTCGGGTGCCGGCAAGACCACAGCGGCCATTTGCGCCATGACCGCGGCGCTGCGCCGGGGCGACCATGCCGCATATTTCCTGTTCGACGAGGGCTTGCCAACGCTGCTCGCCCGATCGGCGGCACTTGGCATGGACCTGCGTCCATTCATTGCGACGGGCCAGCTTGCCATCCGCCAGATCGACCCGGCCGAGATGTGTCCCGGCGAGTTCACCCACTATGTCCGCCAGGCGGTCGAACGTGACCGCGCCAGGTTCATCGTGATCGATAGCCTGAATGCCTATTTGCAAAGCATGCCCGGGGCAAAGTATCTGGTGCTGCAGATGCACGAGCTGCTGACCTACCTTAACCAGCAAGGCGTTCTAACGCTCATAGTCATGGCGCAGCATGGCATCGTCGGGCGGGTCGAGGCGGAGGTCGACGTAAGCTATCTCGCCGACGCGATCGTGTTGCTGCGCTACTTCGAAGTCGACGGTGAGGTGCGCAAGGCGATCTCGGTCGTGAAGTCCCGCACCGCGAACCACGAGCGCACCATCCGGGAGTTCACGATCGCATCCACCGGCGTCGTCGTAGGCCAGCCGCTGCGAGGCTTCCACGGCGTGCTCGGCGGCTCTCCGGTGTGGGAGGGACAGGTCGCCGCCCTCGCGGACAGCGCCAGCCCGCGACCCTGAGGATGTCCGGCCCACCTATCCTCATTTTGGCTCCTCGCGGCCGCGATGCCGACGTCATCGCCAGCGTATTGGCCCGGGTCAATATCGCAGCGGCGCCCGTCCGGAACCTGGACGACCTGATGACAGGGATTGCGGACTGCGGCGCGGCCGTCGTGACGGAGGAGGCGCTGACCGGCCCCGGCATGCCATCGCTGCTCGAGTTCGTCGCGAACCAGCCAGCCTGGTCCGACCTGCCGTTCCTGGTGCTGGCGACCAAGCAGGCCGGCCCGCGCCCGCCTAGCCATGCCGCGACCCTCGAGCGCTTGGGCAATGCCGTGCTGTTGGAGCGCCCGCTGAATGCCGAAAGCCTCGCCAGCGCGGCCCGCGCGGCGTTGCGCGCCCGCAGCCGCCAACTCGCGATGCGCGACCTCAACGCGACACTGGAGGCGCGGGTGCGGGAGCGGACCCAGGCCCTGGTCGCAAGCGAGGCGCGGTCCCGCGCGGTGTTCGACGGCTTCCCGGAGTGCATGTTCATCGTGCATGTGACGCCGTGCGGCGAGTTCCTGTTCGAGGCGTCGAACCCGGTGGCCGAGCGTGTCGCCGGAGCCGGGTCGGCCCGCATTCGCGGCAAGCCGGCCGAGGCTTTCATGCCCGCCGGGCATGCCGCCGGCATCTCGGGGCACTTCCAGCGTTGCATCGACACGGGCGTCAGCGTGAGCTTCACCGAGGAGCTGCGTTTCCCCAGCCTGATGGGCACCTTCGAGGTGACGCTGACGCCGCTCCGTGACACCGCCGGGCGCATTGGACGGCTGCTGGCGGTATTTCGTGACGTGACGGCCCGCAATCGGCTCGAGGACCGCTTGCGCCAGGCGCAGAAGATGGAGGCCGTGGGCCAGCTCACGGGCGGTGTTGCGCATGATTTCAACAACCTGCTTCAGGTCGTGCTCAGCGGCCTGACGCTGATCGACCGGGTGCAGGATCCTGAACGCCGGGCCAAGTTATTGGATAGCGTGCGCCGCGCAGCACAGCGCGGGGGGGAGCTGACGAAGCGGCTGCTGACCATTGCGCGCCGGCAGTCGCTGCGGCCGGAGGCGATTGACCTCAGCGCGTGGCTCGGCGACGGCGCGGGGGAGTTGCTGTCGCGCACGTTGCGCGGCGATATCCAGACGGTGCTGCGGGTGCCGCCGGGCCTGCCGCCCGTGGAGGCCGATCGCGACGAGCTTGAGCTTGCGGTGCTGAACCTCGCGGTGAACGCGCGCGACGCCATGCCGGGCGGCGGCACGCTGACGATCGTGGCCGAGGGCGTGATGCAGGACGGCCTGACCGATCCCGATGGGCTGGACGGCCGATTTATCCGATTTTCGGTGACGGATACCGGGTCCGGCATGTCGGAGGCGACGCTGGCCCGGGTGTTCGAGCCGTTTTTCACCACCAAAGGCATTGGTGAGGGCACCGGCCTCGGCTTGGCGCAGGTTTACGGCTTTGCCCGGCAAAGCGGCGGCAGCGTGCGATTGCAGAGCCAGCTGGGGCAGGGCACCACGGTGTCGATCCTGCTGCCGGTTTCCGGACGTGTCTCTTGTGACGACCCGGCCGAGCAAGCGCCGGCGGTCGCGTTGCCGCAGCCGATGTCGGGTGCGGCGGTGCTGGTGTGCGAGGACGATGACGATGTGGCGGCGCTGGTTGTCGACATGCTGGCGCAGTTGGGCCATGCCCCGACGCGGGTGAGCACCGCGGCGGCGGCGCTGGGGGCGCTGGCGGATGGGCGCGCGGTGGATCTGCTGTTCACCGACGTGCTGATGCCGGGCGGCATGGATGGCCTGACCCTGGCGCGCGAGGCGGGACGCCGCCGCCCGGGCCTCGCGGTGCTGCTCACGACCGGATACACCGGCGCCGGCGCGGCCGTAGTGCCGCCCGAGGTGCCGGTGCTGCGCAAGCCGTATCGGCTGGAGGACTTGGCGCGGGCA
>CAXTJW010000479.1:0-3187 GCA_964244305.1 uncultured Acetobacteraceae bacterium | reverse complement strand
TTCGCCGGCAGCCCGTTCACCGTCGCCTGCTACATGGTCGAGGGCGGCGGCTCGAAGGATTTCGCCCGTATCCGCGGCATGGCGCACGGCGAGCCCGCCCTGTTCGCGTCGCTGATCGACGTGCTGATCGATTCCACTGTCGAATACCTCGCCGCCCAGATCGTCGCCGGCGCCGACGTGGTCATGCTGTTCGACAGCTGGGCCGGCGTGCTTTCACCCCGGCTGTTCGCGCTGCACGTCATCGAGCCGACCCGCCGCATCGTCGCCGCCCTGCGCGCGCGGCATCCCGGCACTCCCATCATCGGCTTTCCGCGCCTGGCCGGCGTGCTGGTCGGCGTCTACGCCGAACAGACCGGAGTCGATGCCGTCGCGCTCGACACCGGCGCGGACCTTTCGATCGCCACCAAGCTGGTGCCCGCGACGGTTGCGACTCAGGGCAACCTTGATCCGCTATCGCTGGTCGCCGGCGGCGAGGCATTGGCGGCGGAGGTTCGCGGCGTGCTGGCCGGCGCGCAGGGCCGCCCCCACATCTTCAACCTGGGCCACGGCATCGTCCCGCAGACTCCGCCAGCGCATGTGGCGGCGCTGGTGAAACAGGTCCGCGCCGCTGAGGCTCACCCGCCGTAACATCGATGAGGTCCGAAAACCGCCAGACTTAGCGTGGGATGGGGCTATGCTCCGGCTATGGACCTCGACCCCGCCCTCTGCCGGCAAGCGATGCTCGCGCGCGACGCACGTTTCGACGGGCGCTTCTTCGTCGCGGTTCGGACCACCGGCATCTACTGCCGCCCAATCTGCCCAGCGCAGCATCCCCGTGCCGAGAACTGCATCTTCCTGCCCTCGGCGGCGGCGGCGCAGCAGGCGGGCTATCGGCCATGCCTGCGTTGCCGGCCGGAAACCGCGCCGGGTCTCGGCGCCTGGCGAGGCACATCGAACACCGTCGCGCGCGCACTGGGACTGATCGAGAGCGGCGCGCTCGACCAGGACGGCGCAGAGGCCCTGGCCACGCGGGTCGGCGTCGGTGAACGCCATCTGCGCCGGCTGTTCCTGCGCCACCTCGGGGCGTCGCCGCTCGCGGTCGCGCAGACCCGGCGCGTGTTGCTGGCAAAGCAGCTGTTGCATGAGACCGACCTGCCGATGACCGCGGTGGCGCTCGCAGCGGGTTTCGGCAGCGTCCGGCGCTTCAACGAGGTGTTCCAGGCGCTATTCGGCCGGCCGCCGGCCACGTTGCGCCGGGCGCGCAGCGGCCAGGCGCCAGGGTCGGCCATCACGCTCTCGCTCGGATACCGTCCGCCCTACGGCTGGGCCGCGATCATCGGCTTCCTGTCGGCCCGCGCCATTCCCGGCGTGGAGACGGTCGAAAACGACGTCTACTCGCGCACGATTGAGATCGGTGGTCATGCCGGCATGGTCGCCGTTGCTCACGAGCCCAGCCGCAACCGGCTGCGCGCGACGATCCGGTTCCCGAACCTCGACGCGCTGCCGCCGATCGTGGCCCGGCTGCGCCGCATGTTCGACCTCGCAGCCGACCCGGACGTCATCGGCGCCGCCCTGTCGCGCGATGCACGTCTCGCCCCGCTGGTTGCCGCGCGCCCCGGCCTGCGCGTGCCCGGCGCATGGGACGGGTTCGAGCTCGCCGTCCGCGCGGTGCTTGGGCAGCAGGTCAGCGTCGGCGCAGCCACACGCCTTGCCGGGCGCATCGTGCACGAGCATGGACAGCCGTTCCCGGGCGCCAACGGCGACGCCGCCCTATCGCGCCTGTTTCCCCGCCCGCAGATGCTGGCCGGTGCGGAGATCGGCGGCATGCCGGCTGCCCGGGCACGCGCGATCACCGCCCTCGCGTCGGTCGCGGCCGCGGACCCCGAACTATTCGAACGCGGCTCCGACCTGGAAGCGTCGGTGGCGAAGCTTCGAGCCCAGCCCGGCATTGGCGAGTGGACCGCGCACTACGTCGCCATGCGGGCGATGCGTGAGCCGGACGCCTTCCTGGCCGGCGATATCGGGCTGATGCGCGCCATGGACGACGGCGCCGGCCGTCCGAGTGCCGCCGCCCTGCTTGCCCACGCCGAGCTGTGGCGGCCCTGGCGCGCCTATGCCGCGATCCACCTTTGGGCCGCGGACGCGACGCGCGCGCCCCGTGCATCGACGGACGCCCCCAATGCGCTTGCAGCTTGACCGCGTCATGTCGCCCATCGGCGAAATCCTGCTTGCCTGCGACGCCGAGGGCCGGCTGCGCGCCCTCGACTTTTTTGACTACGAGGACCGCATGCGCCAACTGCTGCGGCTGCATTACGGAACGTTCGAGCTGGCCAGTAGCCCCGCGCCGGATGCCGTCACGGCTCTGCTGCGCGCCTATTTCGCCGGCGAGCGAACGGCGCTCGAGGCGATCCCGGTCGAGACCGGCGGCACCCTATTCCAGCGCGATGTCTGGGCGGCGCTCCGCCGCATTCCGCCGGGCACGACCATGACATACGGCGCGCTCGCGGCCAGCATCGGCCGTCCGCGCGCGGTCCGCGCAGTGGGGCTGGCCAACGGCGCCAACCCCGTCGCGATCGTCGTTCCCTGTCATCGCGTGATCGGCGCCGGCGGCGCGCTGACCGGCTTCGGCGGCGGCCTGCATCGCAAACGCTGGCTATTGGAGCACGAGGGCGCGGCGCTCCGGCCCGAACGGCAAGCTATGCTCGTCTAGCTTCCCCGGCACTTTCATTCCCGGATTGCCCGTAATGCCCGCTTGACTGCGGCCCCTGACTGGCCAAGTTGGCATCATGCCCCAGCGTAAGATCGCCGTCGTCCTATTCAATCTTGGCGGCCCGGACAAACCGGCCTCGGTCCGGCCATTCCTGGTCAACCTGTTCAAGGATCCCGCCATCCTGCGGGTGCCGTTCTTCGTGCGCCCGCTGCTCGCCCGCATCATCGCGCTGGCCCGGGTCAAGGCCGCCAGCGCCAACTACGCCATCCTGGGCGGCAAGTCGCCGTTGCTGGAGCTCACCTTGGAGCAGGCCCGCGCGCTCGAGGCCGAGCTGTCCGACATGAACGCCCGCTGCTTCGTCGCCATGCGCTACTGGCACCCGTTCAGCATCGCCGCCGCCCGCGAGGTGAAGGCATGGGATCCGGACGAGATCGTGCTCGTGCCGCTCTATCCGCAGTTCTCCACCACCACCACCGGCAGCAGCCTGTCCGCCTGGCG
>CAXTJW010000478.1:0-3190 GCA_964244305.1 uncultured Acetobacteraceae bacterium | reverse complement strand
GGCGAGGCCGGGTTCACCGGGCTGATCGGCGGCACGGCCGAGTGGGTGTTCGTGAAGCCCGGCGTCGTCAGCACCACCATCAGCGCCGGCAACCGCCGGGTCGACGCACCCGCCGCCGAGCTTGCCGCCGAGGTCTGGCGCGACGTCCGCACCGTTTTGCGCCTGCCGGACGCGATGCCGGCCTGGCGCGTGGTGAAGGAAAAGCGCGCGACATTCGCCGCGACGCCGGACCAGGACCGCAAGCGCCCCCCGGCCCGGACGCGCTGGCCGAATCTGGCGCTGGCCGGCGACTGGACCTCCACTGGCTTGCCCGCGACGATTGAAGGTGCCATCAGATCAGGTTGCACTGCAGCATCAACCCTCCTGACCGTGTGACAAGAGTAGATTGCACATCCATGCCAAGTGAGATCCTGACCCGCCCCGGCAGCGTCCAGTTCGACGACGATGTCCTCGAACAGGCTATTGCCCGCGCCGCTGGGGCGCTCGGCACGCGGCAGAAGCCTGACGGTCATTGGGTCTTCGAGCTTGAGGCCGACGCGACCATCCCCGCCGAGTATGTGCTGCTCGAGCACTACCTCGACCGCATCGATGCGCCGCTGCAGGCCAAGATCGGCGTCTATTTGCGCAGGATCCAGGGCGCGCATGGCGGCTGGCCGCTGTTCCACGACGGTCCCTTCGACCTATCCGCCAGCGTGAAGGCCTACTACGCGCTGAAGGCGGTCGGGGACCTGCCCAGCGCGCCGCACATGGCCCGTGCCCGCGCCGCCATCCTCGCCGCCGGCGGGGCCGAGCGCACCAACGTGTTCACCCGCATCCAGCTTGCTTTGTTCGAACAGGTGCCATGGCGCGCCGTGCCGGTCATGCCGGTCGAGATCATGCACCTGCCGCAGTGGTTCTTCTTCCATCTGTCCAAGATATCGTACTGGTCGCGTACCGTCCTCGTGCCGTTGCTGGTGCTGATGGCGCTGCGTCCCCGCGCCCGCAACCCACGCAAGGTGACGATACCGGAGCTGTTCCGCACACCGCCGGAGTCGGTGCGCAACTGGATCCGCGGCCCGTACCGCTCGGCGTGGGGGCACGTGTTCAAGGCGGTCGACAGTGTCGTCCGCGTCGTCGAGCCCGCCTTCCCGAACGGCATACGCAACCGCGCCATCGACGACGCCGTCGCCTTCATCACCGAACGCTTGAACGGCGAAGAAGGCCTGGGCGCCATCTACCCCGCCATGGCCAACACCGTCATGATGTTCGACGCCTTGGGCCATGGCCTCGACCACGCCGAGGCCGCGATCGCCTGGCGCGCGGTGCAGAAGCTGCTGATCGTGACGGACACCGAGGCGTACTGCCAGCCGTGCCTGTCGCCGATCTGGGATACGAGCCTCGCCGGCCATGCAGTCGCGGAGGCCGACGGCGTGGCGACCCCCGGCATCGACGCCGCCTGCGCCTGGCTGGTGGAGCGGCAAGTGACGGAGCTGCGCGGCGACTGGGCGCTGTCCCGGCCCGACGTGCCCCCCGGCGGCTGGGCGTTCCAATACGAGAACGCGCATTACCCGGACGTGGACGACACCGCCGTCGTCGGCATGCTGCTGCACCGCAACGGCGACCCGGCCCATGCGCAGAGCGTGGCGCGCGCGCGCGACTGGATCCTGGGCATGCAGAGCAGCAACGGCGGCTGGGGCGCCTTCGACGCCGACAACACGCACGATTTCCTAAACCACATCCCATTCGCCGATCACGGCGCATTGCTGGACCCGCCGACCGCCGACGTGACCGCGCGCTGCGTGTCGTTCCTGGCGCAACTCGGCCACGCCGCCGATGAGCCGGCCATGGCCCGCGCAATCGCCTATCTGCGCGCCGACCAGGAGCCGGACGGCAGTTGGTTCGGCCGCTGGGGCACCAATTACATTTATGGCACCTGGTCCGTGCTGTGCGCGCTGAATGCGGCCGGGCTGCCGCACGACGACCCGGCGATCCAGCGCGCCCGCGACTGGCTGCTGGCCCGGCAGCGCGACGACGGCGGCTGGGGCGAGGACGAGGAAAGCTACGCCGCCAGCCCGCCCGGCAAGTATCGCACCAGCACCCCGTCGCAGACCTCCTGGGCGATGCTGGGCCTGATGGCGGCTGGGGAGACCGGCCCCGCCGTCGCCCGCGCCGCCGAATACCTTGCCGCCACCCAGCGGGACGACGGCGAGTGGGACGAGCTGCCCTATACCGCCGTGGGATTCCCGCGGGTGTTCTACCTGCGCTACCATGGCTACCGGCTGTTCTTCCCGCTGCTGGCGCTGGCGCGGTTCCGCAACCTGCAGCGGGGCAATAGCCGCCGGGTGACGTTTGGGTTCTGAGTGGCGGAACATGTCCCGCTCGGCATCGTTGTCGGCCTAGAGGCTGAGGCGCGGGTCGCTCGGCGGCTCGGGGTTCCGGTCGAGACGGGTGGTGGCGATACCAAGGGCGCAATTTCGGCTGCGGCCCGGCTGGTCGCGCAGGGCGTTGCCGGCCTTATAAGCTTTGGCCTTGCGGGCGGCCTCGACCCGGCACTGAGCGCTGGCGCGATCCTGGTGCCGTCTGTGGTCCTGCTCGACGCCCAGCGGTGGGAGGCCGACCCGGCGCTGATGGCCCGCCTTGGCGGCCCGACCGCGGGGACCCTATATGGCGGCGGCGAAATTGTCGCGACCGCCAGGGCCAAGGCAGCGCTGCACGCGCACACCGGCGCCGTCGCGGTCGACCTCGAAAGCGCCGCCGTGGCCGCCGTGGCCCGGCAACACGGATTGCCGTTCGCGGTGCTGCGCGCAGTGTGCGACGTGGCCGCGCGCGATCTGCCGCGGGCCGCGTTGGTCGCGCTCGACTCGGCCGGGCGCATCGGCATGGTGCGCGTGGGCGCCGCGGTGCTGGGCCGGCCCTGGCAGATCCCGGCGCTGATCGGGTTGGCCGGCGACGCCAGCCGTGCCCGACATGCGCTCGTCACTCGCGTGCAGGCGCTGGGTCGGCTATAGGCGCTGGCCATGGATGAAATGAAACCCGCCCGCAACTACCCCGCGATGTCGGACCCGCAAAAGCAGCCACGCTATGTGGGCATCCCGACCTTTTTCCGAACTCCGCACACCCAGGACCTCGCGGCCGTCGACATAGGCCTGATCGGCGTCCCATTCGATGGCGGGGTCACCAACCGCGCCGGCGCCCGGCATGGCCCGCGCGA
>CAXTJW010000477.1:0-3200 GCA_964244305.1 uncultured Acetobacteraceae bacterium | reverse complement strand
GAGCAGCGGTGAAACCTGCCAGCCGCTTTGATTCTTGGGGAAACGATGGATACGGCACTCCAGGCGACAGTGTTCGAAACGAGCATTCCTGCGCGGCTGGATCGCCTGCCATGGTCCAGGTTCCATTGGCTCGTCGTCTGCGCCCTCGGCATCACCTGGATCCTCGACGGGCTGGAGGTGACCCTGGTCGGCTCGCTTTCCGGGGCGCTGAAGGAGGGCACGCTGCAGCTCAGCGACGGGCAGGTGGGGTATGCGGCGAGCTGCTACCTGATCGGCGCGGTCACCGGGTCGCTGGTGTTCGGCTGGCTGACCGACCGGATCGGGCGCAAGAAGATGTTCACGATCACCGTGCTCGTCTATTTGCTCGCCACCATCGCCAGCGGCCTGGCATGGAATTTCTGGTCGTTCGCCCTGTTCCGCGCCATCACCGGCGCCGGCATCGGCGGCGAGTATTCGGCGGTCAACTCCACGATCCAGGAGCTGATCCCCGCCCGCCGCCGCGGCTTCACCGACCTGGTCATCAACGGCAGCTTCTGGATCGGCGCGGCGCTCGGCGCGGGCGGCGCGCTGGCGATGCTGAACCCGGCGTTCATCTCGCCAACCTATGGCTGGCGCGCCGCCTTCGTGATTGGCGGCACGATCGGCTTCATCACCCTGCTGCTGCGCCGCTGGATTCCCGAAAGCCCGCGCTGGCTGATGACCCACGGCCAGCTCGACGCCGCCGAAGGCGTTATGTCGGAGATCGAGCGCACCGTGTCGGCCCAAACCGGTCCCCTGCCGCCCATCCCGAACCAAACCCTGCGGCTGCATCAGGACACCAACGAATGGTTCGTCGCGGGCGTCAAATCGCTGTTCACGCGATATCGGCAGCGGACGATCGTTGGCATCGCGCTGATGACGGCGCAGGCATTCTGCTACAACGCCGTGTTCTTCACCTACGCCCTGATCCTGACGCAGTTCTACCAAATCCCGTCCGGCCAGGTCGGCCTGTTCATCCTGCCGTTCGCCGCGGGCAATTTCGCCGGGCCGCTGATCCTCGGCCCGCTGTTCGACACGATTGGGCGCAAGGTCATGATCAGCGCGACCTATATCCTCTCGGGCGCGCTGCTGATGCTGGCGGGCTGGCTGTTCTCCATCGGCGTGCTGGACGCCACGCAGCAGACCGCCGCCTGGACGATCATCTTCTTCTTCGCCTCGGCGGCGGCGAGCTCGGCCTACCTCACCGTCGGCGAGGTGTTCCCGCTCGAGGTGCGCGCCATCGCCATCGGCGTGTTCTACGCCATCGGCACCGCACTCGGCGGCGTTGCCGGCCCGGCGGTGTTCGGCCACCTCATCGAAAGCGGCTCCCGCCAATCGATCTTTATGGGCTACCTGCTCGGCGGCGGGCTCATGGTCGGCGGCGGCTTGATCCAGGCTTGGCTGGGCATCGATTGCCAGCGCCGCAGCCTGGAGGACGTCGCCCCGCCGCTGTGCCAGGCCGGCACCGCTGAGCGGCACACCCGATAGCGTGCAGCCGCGCGCGCCCCGGCCCGACCGCCGCGAGCAATCCCAGTTCGTATCGATCTTCGCCCTGCTCGCGAGCGTCATGCTGCTCACCGCCGGGACCAACCTACAGGGCGTGCTGCTGCCGCTGCGCCGTCAGATCGAGGGATCGAGCATGCAGCAGATCGGGCTGCTCTCCTCGGGCTGGTCGTTCGGTTTCGTCCTGGCCTGCCTGAGCGTCGGCCGGATCATCAGCTCGGTCGGCCACGTCCGCAGCTTTGCAGCGCTTGCGGCATTGAGCGGCGCCACCGCTTTGCTCCTGTTGCCGCTGAACGAGGAAATCACGTGGATCGTCCTGCGCGTCGTCATCGGCTTTTGTTTCGGCGGCCTGTCGCTCATCATCGAGAGCTGGCTCAACGAGCGCAGCGGCAACGAACAGCGCGGCGCGATCTTCGCGGCCTACATGACGATCACCCTGCTGGCCTCGCTGTGCGGAACCTTGAGCCTGGCCTTCCTCGAACCGATGGATAGCCTGCCCTACACGCTGATGGGGGTTGCGGTCGTGCTGTCGATCGTGCCGGTGGCGTTGACCCGGGCGCCGCTGCCGAAACCGGTCGAGCCATTCACGATTCAGCTCGGGGCGCTATACCGGATTTCGCCGACGGGAGTTTTCGGCTGCTTCGCAGTCGGCTTGGTCAGCGGAGCGCTCGGCGGCCTGTTGCCGGCCTACGGCCTCGCGATGGGATTATCGACGCACGCCGTCGCGGTCCTGTTGGCTGCGGCGCTGATCGGCGGCGCGCTTGCTTACTACCCCGCCGGCCTGCTGTCCGACCGGATCGACCGCCGGATCGTCATCATCACGATGGCCTGCCTCGGCGCGGCCCTGTGCGCCGTCATCTTGCTGCGCCCGCATCTGTCGCCCACCAGCATCCTGTTCGTCGTCGGCGCATTTGGCTTCTGCCAGTATCCGCTGTATGGCGTTTGCGTCGCCATGACCAATGACCGGGTGCGCAAACAGTCCTTTTCCGAAATCGCCAGCGAGCTGCTGATCGTCTACGGCACGGGAACTGTGCTCGGCCCCCCATTGGCGGCGGCAATGATGCATTACAACGAGCGCATGCTGTTCCTGTTCATGGGCGTGGTGCTGCTGTTGCTCGCCGGCTTCACCGTCGCACGCACGCAACGGACGCCGCGGACGCCGCCGGAGCTGAAATCCAAAGCCCACCCGCTGGGGATGGCGCCAAATTCGATGCAGCGGTTCCGCCCACCGCGGAACCATGAAAAGGCGGAACTATGATCGATGCTCGATGGCCCAGGACGACAAGCTTCGCGATGATGTTCGCCGCGGCACTCGGACTGGCAGGATGCGCCGCGCCGGCTGGCCCGGTGTTCGGCAAGTGGCAGGGTGAGCCGCCGGGCCGTACTCGGAGCATTTCTAAATCGGTCGACCTGGAGCTGGATGGTGCGCCGGACGCGCAGTCGGGC
Source organism: uncultured Acetobacteraceae bacterium (assembly GCA_964244305.1). Lineage (GTDB taxonomy): Bacteria > Pseudomonadota > Alphaproteobacteria > Acetobacterales > Acetobacteraceae > CAHJXG01. The sequence goes on along the minus strand of CAXTJW010000477.1, from coordinate 233 downwards.
GCCTACCGGATCGCGTCCACCGAACACGATCCGTCGGTGCTTGCCGGGCATGGAACCCGGCGCTGGGGCGGCACCTGGACGCGCAGCACACGAGTGATTGGCGGCCAGCCGCTGACGATCATCACGCTGCAGGACCATCTGCCGGACGATATCGGCGACTACTACTTGACGCCGGACGGCAAGCTGCACGCGCTGGACCCGAACGGGAAGCTGGATACGAGCCGCGACGATGC
>CAXTJW010000476.1:0-3201 GCA_964244305.1 uncultured Acetobacteraceae bacterium | reverse complement strand
CGGTGTCGTTGAGCTGGGGGTATGCCGGCATCCTCAACCTCGGCCAGGGCCTGTTTTTCGGCCTGGGCGCCTACATGACCGCCATGTCGCTGAAGCTTGCGGCGCCCACCAGCCTGCAGCAAGGCTCCGGCACGCCGGTCCCGGACTTCATGCTGTGGAACGCCGAGCCCGGTGCGCCCACCGAACTATGCTGCATCAACCACGCCTCGTTCCTGTGGCTGCCGTTCCAGAACCAGTGGTTCGGCATCGCGATGTCGTTGGTGGCGCCGGCCGTCGTCGCCATCGCCATCGGCTGGGTGATGTTCAGGAAGCGCGTCTCCGGCGTGTTCGTGTCGATCATCATGCTGGCGACGATGCTGCTGGTCCGGCTGGTGGTGGTGGACGCGCAGCCCATCACCAACGGGTTCAACGGTTTGACCGACCTCGGCAACCTCATGCTCGGCAGCGTCGAGTTCGACCCCTATGACGTCGGCACCTACTACATCGTGGCCGGTGCGCTGGCGCTGGTGCTGATCTTGGCGCGCCTGCTGGTCGAGACACGGGCGGGGCTGATCCTGCAGGCGATCCGCGACGACCAGAACCGCGTGCGCTACCTCGGCTTCGACGTGCCGGCCTACCAGGTGTTCTTCTTCGCGGTGTCGGCGACTATCTCTGGGTTGGCGGGCATGCTGTATGTGGTGGTGGCGCAGTTCGCCTCGCCCACCTTCATGGACCTGTCGTTCTCGATCACGATGGTGGTCTGGGCGGCGGTGGGCGGCCGCGGCTCGCTGCTGGGCGCGTGCATCGGCGCGATCCTGATCAACGTCATCGAGGCCAAGGTCAGCGAGACCGAGGGCCTGGTGCAAGCCTGGCGCGCGGTGATCGGCCTCACTTTCGTGTTGGCGGTGCTGTATTTGCCGCGCGGCATCGCCGGGTTCGCCAGCGACTGTACGGATTGGGCCTTGGCCCGACTGGGCCGGACGCCGCGGCAACCGCGCGCGAAGCCTGTCCCGGTCGCCGGTAAGTCGGCATGACGGCGGCGCTCACGATCGATGCGCTGGGCGTCAGCTTCGCCGGGTTCAAGGCGGTCGATGGCGTTACGCTCGTGATCGAGGAGGGCGAACTGCGCGTGCTGCTGGGCGCCAACGGCGCGGGCAAGACGACGCTGATGGACCTGATCTCGGGCAAGACGCGCAGCACCGAGGGCACGGTGCATCTGTATGACACCGACATCACCAACTGGCAGGAGCCGCAGATTGCCCGCGCCGGGCTGGGGCGGAAATTCCAGATCCCCAGCGTGTTCCGCGAGTTGACGGTACGGCGCAACCTGGAGGTCGCCAGTTGCCACAACCCCGGCGTGTTCGCCAACCTCGGCTTCGGCCTGCGCCGGCCCGCCCGCGCCCGGCTGGACGAGGTGCTGGAGATGATCGGCCTTACCGACCAGGCGGACCGCATCGCCGGTTTCCTCAGCCATGGCGAGACCCAGTGGCTGGAGCTTGGATTGCTGATCGTGCAGAACCCCAAGGTGCTGCTGCTGGACGAGCCGACCGCCGGCATGACCGCCGCCGAGACCCGGCGCACGGCGGAGATCATCAAGGGCCTGCGCGGCGCCCACACCGTCATCGTGGTGGAGCACGACATGGCCTTCGTACGCGAGATCGCCGAGAAGATCACGGTCCTGCACCTCGGCCAGGTGCTGGCGGAGGGCGACATCGGCACGATCGAGCGCGATCCGCGGGTGCGCGACGCCTATTTGGGCACGCGGGGCGTGAGCATGGAGGCGGGGGCGTGAACGTCGCCTTCGACACGGTCGATGCGTTCTATGGCCGCAGCCAGATCCTGCATGGCGTGTCGCTCGGGCTGCCGGAGGGCAAGCTGACGGCCATCCTCGGCCGCAACGGCGTCGGCAAGACGACGCTGCTCAAGACGTTGATGGGCATGCTGGACCGCATGACCGGGTCCATCCGGCTGGGCGCGCGGGAGATCGGGCGGGAGCCGACGTTCCGCCGGGCGCGGGCCGGCATCGCCTATGTGCCGCAGGGTCGGCAGATCATCCCGGATTTCACCATTCGCGAGAACATCCTGATGGGCGCGTTTGCCCGGGCGGACGGCAAGCGCGTCATCCCGGACCTGGCGGCTGAGTTGTTTCCGTACTTGATGGACAATCTCGACCGGCCCGGCGGCGTGCTGTCGGGCGGGCAGCAACAGCAGCTCGCCATCGCCCGTGCCCTGGCTGCCGACCCGAAGGTGCTGCTGCTCGACGAGCCGAGCGAGGGCATCCAGCCCAACGTCGTCGACGACATCGAGCGCATCATCATGCGGCTGAACCAGGAGTTCGGCATGACGGTGCTGCTGGTAGAGCAGAACGTCGCCTTCGTCCGCCGCGCCGGCCACCGCTTCGCTATGATGGAGAAGGGCCGGGTGGTGGCGGGGGGCGCGATCAGCGAGCTCACCGACGAGCTGGTGCACCGGCATATGGCGGTGTGAGCCGTAACGGCCGCGCGGCCATCCGCTGCGGGCACAACAAGGAGGGTTAACGATGCTGCATGGTGATATTTCTAGCAGTAAGGACACGGTCGGCGTGGCCGTGGTCAACTACAAGATGCCGCGCCTGCACACCAAGGCCGAGGTGTTGGACAATGCGCGCAAGATCGGCGAGATGATCGTCGGCATGAAGTCCGGCCTGCCCGGCATGGACTTGGTGGTGTTCCCCGAATATTCGACGCATGGCATCATGTACGACAGCAAGGAGATGTATGAGACCGCCGCGTCCGTGCCGGGCGACGAGACGGAGATCTTTGCCGAGGCCTGCCGCAAGGCGAAGGTATGGGGTGTGTTCTCGCTGACCGGGGAGCGGCACGAGGAGCACCCGCACAAGGCACCTTACAACACGCTTATTCTGATGAACGACAAGGGCGAGATCGTTCAGAAGTATCGGAAGATCATGCCTTGGGTGCCGATCGAGGGCTGGTATCCCGGCAACTGCACCTACGTGTCCGAGGGGCCGAAGGGCCTAAAGATCAGCCTGATCATCTGCGACGACGGCAACTATCCGGAGATCTGGCGCGACTGCGCGATGCGCGGCGCCGAGCTGATCGTCCGCTGCCAAGGGTATATGTATCCGGCGAAGGAGCAGCAGATCCTGATGGCGAAGGCGATGGCCTGGGCCAATAACGTGTATGTCGCGGTGGCGAATGCGGCCGGGTTCGACGGGGTGTATTC
>CAXTJW010000475.1:0-3215 GCA_964244305.1 uncultured Acetobacteraceae bacterium | reverse complement strand
ACACATGGTCGGCGCCCGGATAGACGCGGTAGTCGACCTGGACGTTCTTCTGCGTATTAAGCTTATCCACCAGCTTCCGCACCGAGGACTCCGGAACCAGCTCGTCGCTATCGCCATGCAGCATCAACCCGCCGCAGGGGCAGGGTGCCAGGAAGCCGAAATCATAGTGGCTGGCCGGCGTCGCGACGCTGACCCAGCCGGAGATCTCCGGGCGGCGCATCAAAAGCTGCATGCCCACGAAGGCGCCGAACGAATAGCCGCTGATCCACAGCCCGGCCGAGTTCGGGTTGACCATCTGCATCCAGTCGAGCGCCGCAGCGGCGTCGCTGATCTCGCCAAAGCCGCCGTCGTACTTGCCCTGGCTCCGGCCCACACCGCGAAAGTTGAACCGCATGACGGAGAAGCCGAGCTTCTGGAAGGACTGATACATCGTGTAGGAAATTCGATTGTTCATCGTGCCCCCGTGCATCGGATGCGGGTGCAGGATGAGCGCCAACGGGGCGCCGGTTTCTTTCGAGTGGTGGTAGCGTCCCTCGAGCCGGCCATCGGGGCCGGCGAACATCACCTCAGGCATGGCGTCCAGACTTCCTTCTCTCCGCGGCCAAGCCGGCCGTCGGTCGCTGCCGCGGCGGGCCATGCCGGGCCATGCCCAAGCGTCGCGCCGACCGCTTCCAATGAACATCCCGCGCGCGGCCGTCTGCCCAGCGAGTTGACCCCGCGTTGCAAAACAGCTTAGTTCGGCTTAGCGCCGCCTTCGGAAACCTCCTTGCCGCCAGGGGGCGCTAAATCGTGGGCATTCCCTATATAAGCGGGCTGTGGGCCAAACACATAACGGAATTGTCGCATGGCATTCATGTTTCTGCGTGAAGCCATTGAAACCTATCGAGACCGTGATCCAGCCGCACGCTCCGGACTCGAAGTACTGCTCTGTTATCCCGGCCTGCACGCCGTCATCTGGCATCGGCTGTCGCATGGGCTTTGGCGCCGCGGCTTCACGTTGCCGGCGCGGATGTCCGCCCATCTCGGCCGCTTCCTAACCGGTATCGAAATCCATCCCGCCGCGCGGATCGGCCGCCGGCTGATCATCGACCACGGCATGGGCGTCGTGATCGGCGAAACGGCCGAGGTCGGCGACGACGTCTACCTCTATCACGGCGTGACCCTCGGCGGCACCAGCAGCAACCGGGGCAAGCGGCACCCGACGTTGGGCAACGACGTGATCGTCGGCGCCGGGGCGAAAATCCTCGGCGACATCCTGATCGGCGATGGCGCCCGGGTCGGCGCAAACGCCGTCGTCGTGCGGCCGGTCGCGGCCGGCGTGACGGTCGTCGGCATTCCCGCCCGGCCCGTCGAGCGCGACCCTGTGCGGAAGCAGGCGCCCGCGCCCATCTTCGTCGCCTATGGCACCCCGTGCGAGGAGACGCTCGATCCGCTGGTCCGCAACCTTGAGGCGATGCGGGCCGAAATCCTCGCGCTGGAGGCCCGGATTTCGGCGCTGAGCCGGTCGGCGGCGGCGGAATGACGGCCTACCTCGACGCCAACGCGACGGAGCCGATGCGGCCGGAGGCGCGGGCGGCCACGCTGGCGGCGCTCGACCTCGTCGGCAACCCGGCCTCGGTCCACGCAGCCGGCCGTGCAGCCCGGCGCGTGCTGGAGGACGCACGGTGCGTGATCGGCGTCCGCTTCGGCGCAGCGACGGAGGGCGTGGTGTTCACCTCGGGCGGCACCGAGGCGAATGCGCTGGCGATCGCCGGGTTGTCCGCAGGGCGGCGCGTCATCGTCGGCGCGACGGAGCACGACGCCGTGCGCGCCGCGGCACCCGGTGCCGAGACGCTTCCGGTCGACGGCGACGGTGTGGCCGACCTGGACGCGCTGGCCCGCATGCTGCCGGGCGCGCCGGCGCTGGTATGCCTGATGCTGGCCAACAACGAGACGGGAACCCTGCAGCCGGTGGTGGCGGCGGCGGCGCTGTGCCGCGAGCATGGTTCGCTGCTGCACGTGGACGCGGTCCAGGCGGCCGGGCGCATCGATACGGACCTTGCGGCGCTCGGCGCGCATAGCTTGGCGCTATCCTCGCATAAGCTGGGCGGTCCGAAGGGTGCCGGCGCATTGCTGCTGGCGCCGGGCCAGGAGGTCGCGCCGTCGATCCAGGGCGGCGGGCAGGAGCGTGGACGGCGTGGCGGCACTCCCGGGCTGCCGGCCATCGCCGGGTTCGCTGCGGCGGCGACGGCGGCGCGTGCGGACCTGCAGGCCATGCGCGACGCTGTCGAGGCGCATGCGATCCGCTGCGGCGCAGTCGTCCTCGGTGGCAGCAGCCGCCTGGCGAACACAAGCTGTTTGGCGCTGCCTGGCGTGCGCGCGGACACGCAGGTGATTGCGCTCGACCTCGCCGGCGTCGCCGTATCCGCCGGCGCCGCGTGCAGCAGCGGCAAGGTGGCCCGCAGCCATGTGCTCGACGCCATGGGCCTCGGCGCGCTGGCCGGCCAGGCGATCCGCGTCAGCCTGCCCTGGAACGCGAGCTGGGATGACGTGCAGGCATTCCAGGCTGCTTACGGCGCGATGGCGTCACGGCTGGCGAAGCGGGCGGCCTAGCGCCATATCGTAGTCCATGCGCCCGAACCGCCCCGTTTACCTCGACAATCAGGCCACCACACCGTGTGACCCGCGCGTGCTGGAGCTCATGCTGCCCTGGTTCAGCGAGCGCTTCGGCAATCCGCACAGCGCCGAGCACCAGATGGGCCGCGACGCCGAGGCAGCGGTCGAGGCGGCACGCGCCGAGGTGGCAGCGCTGATCGGCGCAGAGGCGCGGGAGATCGTGCTGACCTCCGGCGCGACCGAGGCCAACAACATCGCCATCAAGGGCGCCGCCCGGCACGCGCGCCGCATGGCCGACCCGCGCCGGCGCATCATCACCGTCGCGACCGAGCATAAATGCGTGCTGGAGAGCGTGGCTGACACCGCCGAGGACGGCTTCGAGCCGGTCGTGCTGCCGGTCGATCCCGATGGCCGCCTGGATCCTGGCGTACTCCGGCAGGCCCTCATCGAGCCGACGTTGCTCGTCAGCATCATGGCGGTGAACAACGAGACCGGGGTAATCCAGGACATCGCGACGCTGGCGGCGATCGCGCGTGAGGCCGGTGCGCTGTTCCACACCGACGCTGCCCAGGCCGTCGGCAAGATCCCGGTCGACGTGCAGGGCGTCGACCTGCTCAGCC
>CAXTJW010000474.1:0-3217 GCA_964244305.1 uncultured Acetobacteraceae bacterium | reverse complement strand
ACGGCCCCTCCTCTCGTTCGGCGAGCAGCCTATCCAGCCCGATCAGCAGCAACTCGTGGACTGACGGTATGTCTAGATCCAGAGCAAGACGCCGGACGCGCTTGTGCTCGGCTGGCAGCAGATAGAGCGTGGTCCCGACTGTCGCGGCCTTGATGCCGCCTGGCATACGGTCGGCGCGAGGCGCTGATGCAGGGCTGGGTAGTGACGCGGCTGGGAGCGGACTGGCTTGCTCAACGGGGACCGGCCGAGGGAAGTCCTCGACGGGCACGCTGCGGGATGGCGCGGCGCCCGGCCGGGCCAGCAAGTTGCCGGCGACCACTGAGGGCCGTGGTCTCTGCGCTGCCATTATACTAGGACGCCAGAGCGCTGGCACGCTTGCGACCTAGCTTGGCTAGGTCTGCCGAGACGAAATGCCAGACAGCTTCTATCTCGGCCGCGGCCTTGCTCTTGGGGGCAATCTCCGTCGCAGCCTGTCCGGTTGCTGCCGCTATCGGGAAATCAATGCGGATGCGGACAGGCGGAGCCACGCGACCGCGCTGGGCCAAGACGGGCATCACGTCGTCTAGCAGGCGTGAGCGACCAGGCGGAACCTGCGTAACCACGAATGCAAAGGGGCGACCAGACTCCTCCACCAAGTCGAGCACGGCCGGCAGAGCGTCGAGATCATCCGTCGTCGGCCGCGTCGGCAGTAGGATGAGGTCAGCCAATCGCATGACCGAGGCAAGGAACGGATGAACGCTTGGTGGGGTATCCACGATGCACAGATCAATGCCGGCTGTCCGGAGCTGGGCGAGGGCACCTGACATCTGCTCCGGCGTCGGCGTAGCAAGTCCGGGGTTTGGATTATCTTGCACACCCTCTGTCCGCCGGTTCCACCAGCCGCGCAGAGTGCCCTGTGGATCAAGGTCCACAAAGACAACGCGCTTTCCAGCCGCCGCGGCTGCGACCCCTAGCTCCCTGGCGAGTGTGGTTGCCCCCGCGCCGCCCTTCTGCTTCGCCACCATCACCATCCGCATGCGACTCGCTCCCAGCATTCAAGAAACCTAGGGTCAAAGCATGCCACTTTGCCATACTGCTGGCGTGCTAGGACGCTAGAATGCTATGCTAAACAAGCCGAGCTAATGGCCCAGCATTTCGACAGCGCAGAAGGTCCGCCCCGTCACCCGGTCTCGCCACAGCGAGCTGGCGCACTGCTGGAGGAGATCAGCCGGCGCCCCAGTGCCCGGCCGACTGGCCGCGGCTCAGTAGCCAGCTCCGAGCAGAAGGAAGCCAGCGAACGCCAGTGTCCCCGCGGTTTGCAGATAGCGCGTCTGGCTCCAGGCCCTGGCGCGAGCCACCATCACCTCACGCGTCCTTTCAGTGAAGCCGTCGACCACCGCCTGGACCGTGGCGCTTTCCTTCTCGCCGAGGCTGATCTTGGCCTGCTCGATGACGCGAAGAGCGCAACCTACAAACTGGGCCTACTGCGGGCGCTCTGCCGGGCGGCTGACGGCGCGGCCGGGCTGGCCGAAGAGGACGGCGACGACCACATCCGCCTGCCCCTGGGGCTGGTCGGGCTCTACTGGCTCCGGCTCTACCTGCCGCTCGCGGCGGCCGACCTGCCCCAGGCGCCGGGCAACCGGCACGGCGCCGAGGGCCTGGGCTTCGCCGGGCCGGGATGGCAGGCCCTGGCCGCAGGGGCGGCGTCGCAGCGCGACCTCCGCGTCGGCGCGGTGTTCAGCGGCGCTGCCGCCGTGGCGGTGCATGCGGCCCTGCGCGAGGCTGCCGACCACGTGTGCCGGATGCCGGCCAACTTCCTGACCTACCCGGCGGGTGGGCGCATCCTGGAGGCAAGCCGGACGCGGGCAAGGCCCCCTGGTGGCACCTTGGTCCTCGACGGCCCCGCACTGGCCGCCCTTGGCACGATGCGGGTGCCGCGGCACCTTTGGACGGCCATGCAGCGCTTCGCCGCCTGGGTCGAGCCGGCGCTGATCGGCGAGTGGGCCAGGCTCATTCAGGGCTACGCGGCGGCCCAGGGACGGCGGCTCGAGGCCGGCGCCATCGCCGCGGCAATGACCTGGTCGGACCCGGACCGCGACGTCGCCCTGCCGCGTGCCCGGGCGCTGAGCCTGCTGGAGGAAGGCCACGCCGTCCACTGCGTGTGGAGCGGCAAGCGGCTGACCGCCGAGCGCCTGGACGTGGACCACTGCCTGCCCTGGTCCGCATGGCCTTGTGGGGACCTCTAGAACCTGCTGCCCGCCGATCGCCGGGTGAACCAGCGGAGCAAGCGCGACCGCCTGCCGTCGGCCGACGCGCTCCGGGCCGCCCGCGACGCGATCATGGCCTGGTGGCGGGTGGCCTACCTCCAGCCCGGGGACGCGGTGCTGCCGGGCCGCTTTGCCGCCGAGGCTCGCGCGAGCCTGCCCGGCCTCGACGCCGGCGATGCTTGCCGCCCCGACGAGGTGCAGGCGGCCATGGCCCTGCAACGGGTTCGCCTGCGGCAGAACCAGGGCGTGCCGGAGTGGAGCTGGCGTCCCTGAACGCTGCGCCCGTCCAGGGCCGTCGCGCAGCCTCCGCCATGGCGCCCGGCGTTGCGTCGGTCCACGCCTCCGAATGGCCTCACACGGCGACGCGCTCCCTGTCGGCATCAGCAAAGCGCGCCCCGCTCGGCGCTGCTACGGCACGGGCGAGCAGGCTTCTGCGGTGATGCCGGCCAGTCGGTAGAGCCGGACCGCCACGGCGCCGGTTCCTGGCAGTGCGCCGGCGACGTGCTTCAACACCGGCAGGCTGGCGAGCGCATGGTCGGCCAGCCCCTGCGACACGAGGCTGATCCCGGTGGTGCCCGCCGCCGTCCAGGCGACGCGGCGCAAGAGGGCCAATGTGACGGCCAGGCCCGGACGCAGGCCGTGGAGGGCGGCCACGCGCCGGATCACCAGCAGCCCGCGCCCGCCGGCGATCAGGCCGTCCCAGGCGGGGTGCGGGCAGACCGCCACCAGGGTGGCGCCCTCGACCGCCGCCCGCCGCCCCATGCTGCGCGCCGTCTCGCGCAGGCGGTCGGCGACCTGGCTGCGCAGGATGCCCCGGACCTCGGCGACGGTGGTGGCGCCCTCCAGCATGCGCTCCACCGCCGCCCGGTCCGGAAGCCCCGCCCCGAGCTGGGACAGCCAGGCCCCCGCCTCGGCGCGCGCGACGCCGGGCGTGGTGTCCCCGGCCAGCAGGACCGCCCGCAGGCGCTCCA
>CAXTJW010000473.1:0-3222 GCA_964244305.1 uncultured Acetobacteraceae bacterium | reverse complement strand
CCCTCGACATACAGGCTGCGGCTGCGGAACGCCGGCGCCAGCACGGTCTTGATGAAGGTCTGGCCGGTCTTGCCGTCTTTGCCCGCCACGGGCACGTTGCGGCGCTCGGCCAAGGTGGTCAGCGCCGGAATGTCGGCGGCCAGGCTCGGCGTGAAGTTGCCATAGGGCACGCCCTCGACGATCGCCGCATAGGCATACAGCATGGCCGGGCTGATCGCGGGATCGCTTGCGTCGAGGCCCTTCTCGAAGCCCTCCGGCGTGTGCAGCGCCGTCGCTGTTTTGTCGGGCCAGCGCTCGACTGAGGCCAGGTTAACGACGACCAGGTTCTCGATGCCCGAGGTTTCGCGATAACGGCGGATGTCATCGCGTATGCGGTCGACCGCATCACGGTGCGATTTCGCCACCACTTTGTTTACGCCATCGACGTTTTTGCAGAAGTCGACGCTGCCGACCGCCGGCCACGGCGTCATGCCACGCATTGCCGGCCCAACGAGCTCAGACTGGTCCCGGTCCAGCACCCGATGCTCACGCACCGCGTTCTCGAGATCCTCGCCGTGCAGATCCCAACCAGCGAAATGCAGGTTGCGGTATGCCGCGATGCCGGAGGCACCGACGCCGGCTAGCGGAAGTCCCGCCATGTCGTTCGACCCAGCACGCAGCATTTCGATGCCGGCCGCGGCGGTGGTGGCGACGGCGCCACCCAAGCCCACGACAAGCACGCCGATACGCCGTCCAGTAGTGGACACGTCTAGCCCGGTATCAGGCATCAGGAATTCTCTTCTTGCTGGCGGCCACGCCCGGAATGGGGGGCTTCTGGAAAGGCAGTAGACATGGGCGAGGCGTTCGAAATGGAAAGGCGGTCATCACGGCTTATGCCAACAATGAGAGGGCGTCGGCACTTCACAGGCACGTGACATCCAATCATCTACTATAGAATCAAAAGGAATAACGGAAACATGTGGCAGGAATTGGGCATGATTTAGCGATGTTCAGGGCTGACGATCACGCAAGTCCGGCCCTTTTTCATCGTCCTCCAGATCACTGTCTTCCAACTTCTTGCCGGGAAAACTGTGATCGCCAGCGTGTTCGATCACGTTGTGCTCCAACTGGCCGGCCGTGCGGTCAAGGACGAATATCTCGCTGATACCTTCGGAGAGCGCAACCCTTTGCGCGGCCGCAACCGCGTCCTCGAGCGACATGGCAGTCCCATCGAGGTCTATAGGCCGAGCTATTTCGGAGTGGCCCGGGGCGCCTGTCAGGGTGATCTCGGTCAGGACGCGGCGCGGGTCGTCCTCGTCAAAACGCCGCAGCACGATCACCCGGTGCCCATGTCCTTCGGGCAGCGGGTCGTGCGGGTCCAATCTTCGGATTTCGACCATTTGCTGTCCTCCACCCCAGACAACGGGCGGAGTCGGCAAGGGTTCATTCTGTCCTCGTAGCCGTATTGCGGAACTCACGCTTGCAGCGCTACGTTCGGCAACTTGGCCCGCTCGAAGCGTAAATCAGAAGCGGTGAGCTTGGAGGCACGACAATGGCACAGGCAATCCCCCTCCGTTCAGAAGCGCACACCGCGCCGGAACTGGAGCAGCAGACGATCGGCCTGTTTCTGCGCCGGGTGATGCCGCTGCTCGGGGTGATGTATCTGATCGCCTATGTCGACCGCCAAAACATAAGCTTCGCCAAGCTGCAGATGCTGGATCAGCTCGGCATTTCCGAGAGCGCCTATGGCCTCGGAGCCTCATTGTTTTTCATCGGGTATTTTTTGTTCGAGGTGCCGAGCAACCTTATCCTCGGCCGGGTCGGCGCCCGGCGCTGGTTCGCGCGGATCATGGTCACCTGGGGCTTCGTGACCGTGGCGCTCGCCTTCACGACGGGCACGACGATGTTTTACGTCCTTCGCTTCCTGCTTGGCGCGTGCGAGGCCGGGTTTTTCCCAGGCGTGCTTTATTTGCTGACGATCTGGATGCCGTTTGGGCACCGCGCCCGGATGGTCGGCTGGTTCATGATCTTCAGCGTGATCGCAAACGCCGTCGGCGCGCCGATTTGCGGCAGCCTGCTGGACCTCGACGGCACATTCGGGCTGCACGGCTGGCAATGGGTATTCCTCGCGACCGGCATCCCCGCGGTGCTGATGGGTGTCGTCACGTTGTTCGTTCTGCCCGATGGGCCGGAACAGGCCAGCTTCCTGAACGCCATGCAGAAGACCTGGCTGCGTGACACCATCGCCGAGGAAAACCGCCGGGCCGGCAAGGTGGAGCACGGCAACCCGTTGCGCGCCCTGGCCGATGGCCGCGTGCTGCTGCTGGCGTTGACCTATGTCGGCTTCCCGCTGGCGGCCTATGGGTTGAGCTACTGGCTGCCCACCGTCGTCAAGGGCTTCGGCGTGTCCAATACCATGAACGGGTTCATCAACATCCTGCCTTGGACCGTCACCGCCGTCGCATTGTGGTGGGTGCCGCGGCATTCCGAGCAGGTGCGTGAGAAGACCTGGCACATCGTGATCCCGGTCGCGATCGGCGCGGCCTGCCTGGTCGGCAGCGTCGTCGTGCCCGGCAACGCGCCGAAATTCGCGCTGCTCTGCGCCGCAGCAGCCTGCATATTCTCCGCGCAGCCAATTTTCTGGACGCTGCCCAGCAGTTTCCTGACCGGCGCCAGTGCAGCCGCGGGGCTTGCGGTCATCAACGCGGTCGGCAACCTTGGCGGCTTCATAGCGCAGAATGCCGTGCCCTGGATCAAGGACAGCACCGGCAGCAACCTGACCCCGATGCTGTTCCTTGCGGCCTGCCTCGGATTCGCCGGGTTGATGATATTCGTCGTGCAAGGCCTGCTGGGACGGCGGGCGCCAGCAGCTGCACCGGCCGAATAGGCCGGCCTGCGTATATAAGGAAGATCCATGACCGAAGAGTTGGACCAATCGGACGGCGTTGGCGGCAAGCACGCATCGGCCCGGCAAATCGCAGAACAGGCGCTCCGTGCGCAGGCGGCGGGCGATACGGACGAGGCCGATCGGCTGTTCGCCGCCGCGGAGCGTATCGACGCGGATGCGGTGATCGCCGTGCTGCAGGAGCGTCGCGACGATCCGACCGCCAATGCTGGCTCCCTGCCGCAGGATGCCGATGGCGGGCCGCAGAACGACGCGGAGATCGAAGCGGTCTCCCGCACGATCGAGCCCGGCGGCGACGCTCCGTCCCGCGCCGGCGTCTCCGGCCGGGGCAGCGGGGC
>CAXTJW010000472.1:0-3226 GCA_964244305.1 uncultured Acetobacteraceae bacterium | reverse complement strand
CGGACGATGTTCGGCCACTCCAGCGAGAAGATGCGGTTGCGCTCGGCCCAGGCCGCGGCGCGGTCGTCGCTATCGGGCACGATCGCCTCCGCCGGGCACTCGGGCTCGCACACGCCGCAGTCGATGCACTCGTCGGGATGGATCATCAGCATGTTCTCGCCGACGTAGAAGCAGTCCACCGGACACACCTCGACGCAGTCCATGTACTTGCACTTGATGCAATTTTCGGTGACCACGTAGGTCATCGCCAACCCTTTCTATCCAGGCGCCGGCACTTCCGGCCTCGTCTCTCAAGTGGGGCCATATGCGGACCTTTCACCCCGGGTGCAAGCGACTGCCGACACATCAGGGTTCCCCTGTGGCCTCGCCCACCGTCTCATCGGCCGCCGCGATCTCCTGATACAGCGCCTGCGCCTCCGGGGCCGGACCGCGCCGGGCCGCCAGCGCCAGCACGCGCACCACGCGCACATCCTGCCGCAGCGGCAAGGTCAGGACGTCGCCCGCGCGCAGCTTGGCGTGCGGCTTGTCGGTGACCTGCCGGTTGATGCGCACGAGACCGCCGGCGACCATGCGCGCGCAGTCGGACCGCGCCTTCATGAAGCGCGCGCACCACAACCACTTATCGAGCCGCTGCCACGCCCGGTCCTCCCCGGCCGCGTCCACGCTCACCGCCCCTTACTCAACGCCGAAGCGCGACCAGCGCCGCGAACGGCCCATCGGCCACGCGCGGGGCAGGTGCCGGCGCAGCGGGCGCCGCATGGTCGCGCCTACGTCCCGGCAGCATCATGGCCGGCGAGGGCGGCCCATACTGGTCCGCCGCCAGCACCGCTCCCGGAGCCAGCCGTACGCCCAGCGCGCGCAGGGCGGCCGGCACTGCCTCGGACCGGACCGACAGCCGCGACGCCAGCCCGTCCGGAACCGCCGCCGCCCGGAACCGCGTGGCGTAGGCGAGCTCGGCCGCGATCCGCTCCGCGATATCGAGCCGCAACAGCACCGGGCCCGCCGGCAGCCATCCCATCGCGGCGGCGAAGCCCGGCGGCCACTCCGGCGGCGGCGGCACCGACACCAGGCCCGGCGCCGGCAAGGCAGGAGTCGGAACCCGCGTCCTGATCGCCCATAATGCGGCGCGGGTCGCCTGCGCACGCGGCTTCAACGCCGCCGGCAAGAACAGCGCGAAACGGCCAGCGCGTACGCCCAGCGCCTTCAGCCGTCCACGCAATGCTGGCGCGATGTCATCGTCGGAGTAGCCCGGCGCGACGCCGCCCGCCTCAATGATCCGGTGCAGCGGCCCGCGCAGCGCCGGATCCTGCCCGGCCGCTGCCTCCGCGGCAAACAGCGGCGCCAGGTCGCGTGCGATCAGGCCAGCAGCCCAGCGCGCCAGCCGCAGCCGCACGCGCTCACGCTGCGGCCCGTCCAGGAACTCGCTGTCCAGCACCTCGACCTGCGGGCGGAGCAGGCTGGCGCCGGGCCGCAGCCGAGCAACGGGGATGCCGTTCCAGGACAGCTTATGGTCGGCCCCCAGCGACAGCGCCGCATCTTCCGCTGCCTCCAGTCCCGCCACCTGCCGCGGCATCCACTCGCGCAGCGCCCGGCGGGCCGCGCGCAGCACGAGGCGCTTCTCCTGCCCTTCCGCCAGCGGGTCTGGCAGGAAGGTGAAGCCGCCGACATGGCCGACCGAGTGCCCCTCGACCACGACCTCGCCCCGGGCGGTGACGGCCGAGAGCAGCTCCTCCCCGTCGATCTCCTCCAGGCGGCGCATTAGATGGGCGGCGCGCCGGTCGACGAACCGTGTCGTCAGCCGCTCGTGCAGCGCGTCGGACAGCAGGTCTTCGACCTCGCGGGTGCGCGCCTGCCATGTCGGCGCGTCGCGGACCCAATCGGACCGGGCAGCGATATAGGCCCAGATGCGCACGCCCGACAGCCGCTGCATCAGCGTGTCGAAGTCGCCCTCGGTCCGCGCCAGCGCAGCGATGCCGCCCTCCAGCCAATCCGTCGGGATCGTGCCCTCGTTCGCCAAATGGCCGAAGATGCGGGCGCAAAGCCTGGTATGGGTGTCGTCCGCCAGCTTGCGGAAGTCCGGGATCTGGCACGTCTCCCAAAGCAGCCGCACCATGCGCCGGCCGCGCGCCATCCGGCGAATGTCGTCCTCGTGCGACAATATCTCCAATGTCTCGAGGTCCGTCGCATCCGGACCCCGCACCAGGCCGACGCGCGGCGGCGCTGCGGTCAGTGTCGCCAGCAACGTATCCAACGTCGTGAAATCCAGCGCGGCGTTGCGGTAATACAGCTGTTCCAGCGGCTCGAACTCGTGCCCCTCGACCGCGCGCACCAGGTCGTCGTCGAGCGGCGGGCAGGTCGCCGTAGTGCCGAACGTTCCATCACGCATGCCGCGCCCGGCGCGCCCGGCGATCTGCGCGACCTCGGCCGCGGTCAGCCGGCGCGGACGGTGGCCGTCGAACTTGCTCAACCGCGCGAACGCCACGTGGTCGACGTCCATGTTCAGCCCCATGCCGATCGCGTCGGTCGCAACCAGGAAATCGACCTCCTTGTTTTGATAAAGCTGCACCTGGGCGTTGCGAGTGCGGGGCGACAGCCGGCCCATCACCACGGCGCAGCCGCCGCGCCGCCGGCGTATCAGTTCGGCGATCGCATAGACCTCCCCGGCGCTGAACGCGACGACGGCGCTGCGCGGCGGCAGGCGCACGAGCTTTGCCGGCCCGGCATAGGTGAGTTGCGATAAGCGGGGCCGGGTCTCGATCTCGGCCTGCGGCACCAAACGCTGCAGGAGCGGACGGATGGTCTCGGCGCCGAGGAACATCGTCTCGACCAGGCCGCGCGCGTGCAGCAGCCGTTCGGTGAACACGTGGCCGCGGTCGGGGTCGGCGCAGAGCTGGATCTCGTCCACGGCGACGAACTCGGCGGCGCGGTCGAGCGGCATGGCCTCGACCGTGCACGAATACCAGCGCGCGCCCGGCGGCACGATCTTTTCCTCGCCAGTAATGAGCGCCACGGACTTCACGCCCTTGCGCGCAACCATGCGGTCGTAGTTCTCGCGGGCCAGCAGGCGCAGCGGGAAGCCGATGATGCCCGAGGAGTGCGCGAGCAGGCGCTCGATCGCGAGATGCGTCTTACCGGTGTTGGTTGGCCCCAGGACTGCCTTAACCCGGGAGGGAAAGCCCGACATGCTGGGATGGTTGGGCCTAAGCACGAAGATTGCAAGCCGGGA
>CAXTJW010000471.1:0-3235 GCA_964244305.1 uncultured Acetobacteraceae bacterium | reverse complement strand
GGGCGATGATCGAAGCCAGCCGTCCGAGCACGAGCCCGTCGGCGTCGATCAGGGTCCAGCCCTTGCTTACCTCGGTTGGTTTGAGGGAAAGGGTCGTCTTCATCGCATGTGTCCCAACTGGAATAGTGCGCCGCCTATCCCGCAAAAACCAAGCTGGGTCAAGCTTTTTCGCCTGTGGTATGATGATACCACAGTTTTGCCGCGACTGCCGCCGGGCCGTAGGATGGTCGAATGAGCGGCGCAATCCACGTCATAGGCGCGAGCGGGCGGTCCGGAACGGCGCTGTGCCGGTCGCTTCTGGCCGATGCCGTCCCCTATGTGCCGGTCGTGCGCAGCGAGAGCCGCTGGGCCGCCGTTGGGCTGCCGGGCACGCCCGTTGTCGCCGACCTCAAGCAGGACAGCCTCCGTCGTGCGCTGAGCGATGCGGACCGCGTCGTGTCGTGTGCGCATGCGCGCCATATCCCGGCAATCCTCGTCGCCGCGCCGCAGGCCAGCCGCTTCGTGCTGCTCGGCAGCACGCGCAAATACACCAACTGGCCGGACGCACATGCGCGGGGCGTGCTGACCGGTGAGGCCGCGTTCCTCGATTCCGGCCGGTCCGGCGTCCTGCTGCACCCGACCATGATCTACGGCGCGGCCGGCGAGGACAACGTACAACGCCTCGCCGCCCTGCTGAGCCGCCTTCCGGTCGTGCCGCTGCCCGGCGGCGGGCGGGCGCTCGTGCAGCCGATCCACCAATCCGACGTGACCCGCTGCCTGCGCACGGCACTGGACGTGAACTGGGCGGGGCCGCATTCCATGGTGATCGCCGGGCCGGAGCCCGTCGCCTATGCGGAATTCGTCCGTGCGGTCGCCATTGCGGCCGGGCTGCGCAGGCCGTGGATCGTGCCGGTTCCCCCCGCCGTGCTGCGCATGCTATCGCCCCTCACGGTGCTGCCGGGCCTGCCGCGCGTCCATGGCGACGAGCTGCGCCGCTTATTGGAAGACAAGGCGTTCCCAATCGACGCGATGCGGCGCATTCTGGACGTCGAACCGATCCCACTCGCCACCGGCCTCGCCCTCACTTTCGCCGGCGTACCGCTGGCCTCGTGAAAGACCCTGATATGCCCGTCATCAACCGGATTG
Organism: uncultured Acetobacteraceae bacterium; assembly: GCA_964244305.1. Lineage (GTDB taxonomy): Bacteria > Pseudomonadota > Alphaproteobacteria > Acetobacterales > Acetobacteraceae > CAHJXG01. The sequence goes on along the minus strand of CAXTJW010000471.1, from coordinate 2,110 downwards.
CCGACTTCCACGCCGAAATGACGGAGTGGCGCCGCGACCTGCACCGCCATCCGGAGCTGGGATTGCAGGAGACGCGGACCTCGGGCGTCGTGCAGGAACACCTGCGCAGCTTCGGCGTGGACGAGGTGCACGCTGGGCTGGCCGGGACCGGGGTCGTCGGCGTCATCCATGGTTCGCAACCGGCCGGAGACGGTGCACGCAGCGCCATCGGCCTGCGCGCCGACATGGATGCGCTGCCGATCCACGAGGAAACTGGCGCCGAGTGGGCCAGCCAGACGCCCGGCGTGATGCACGCATGCGGCCATGACGGCCACACGACGATGCTGCTGGGCGCGGCGCGCTACCTCGCGGAGACGCGGAACTTTGCCGGCACCGTCTATGTCATTTTCCAGCCGGCGGAGGAGAACAAGGGCGGTGGCCGGATGATGGTCGAGCAGGGCCTGTTCGAGCGGTTCCCGATGCAGCAGGTTTATGGCATGCACAACTGGCCCAGCGTGCCCGCCGGGGTATTTTGGTGGCGGAACGGCCCCGTGATGGCCGCGGTCGCCGAAATCGAGATCGACGTGACCGGGCGCGGCGCGCACGGGGCGCAACCGCACATGGGTGTCGACCCGATTGTCGTCAGCGCCGCGATCGTGCAGGCGCTGCAGAGCATCGTCGCGCGCAACGTGGAGCCGACGCTCGCCGGCGTCGTGACCATCGGCAGCATCCAGGGCGGGCAGATCTACAACGTGATACCCGAAACGATCCGCATGCTCGGCACCGTGCGGTGGTTCAGCCCGGCGGTTGGCGACCTGCTGGAGTCGGGGATCAAGCGGCTGTCGACCCATATCGCCGAGGGTTTCGGCGCGCATGCCGAGGTTCGGTTCAACCGCACCTACCCGGCCACCGTGAACGATGCGGCTGCCATGGAATTGGCCCGGCACGCGGCCGAGTCGGTGCAGGGTGCCGCTGGGGTCGAGCACATGGACCTGCCGACGATGGGCGGCGAGGATTTCAGCTTCATGCTGAATGCGAAGCAGGGCGCGTATATCATGCTCGGCGCGGGCCGGGGGCCGGACGACGCGATGGTGCATCATCCGAAATACGATTTTAATGACGCGATCTTGCCGGTTGGCGCTTCGTACTGGGCCACGCTTGCGGAGCAGTTGCTGCCGCGCTGCTGATGGCCTGTTTGGAGACGCTGCAAGGCGTGTCCGGAGCCGGATAAATTGCAAATATGCGCCCAACAGCCAGCGCGCTTCATCATGCAGTGGTTTGTCGACGGGCTGATAATCGGTAAATCAGGCGTCCGGCGCCGTGTTCGTCCTTAGAAAGTGTTAATCAGAGCAGCGGCCCATGCATGCCTCCGTTGTAGTCGATCCACATCTGGAGGTACACTGGTTTGCCTCGTCCGCCGCCTGAGCGATCGAACTCATACTTTACGCTGGTCTCTGATCCATCGCCCCATCTCACCCTAATGGTGCAATACCTGGCCCTCAAGCTATCCCGGAGCATGCGAGCATCGCTGACGTCAGCGGCATGCAGGAGGCGCCGGTTGTCATACAATTTGGCAAGCGCGGCGTGCGCTGTGCTGTTATCGCAATCAGGGTAAGGCTTACCGGAGATGAACGGCACGAGCACTGGCGCTACAAGAAGCAATATTAAGACTACAACGAGAACGACCGTTCTTAATGGTGCTTGAGCCGCATTTTCCATAGATTGGAACGATCTTATAATACAGCGGTTCGCGATGGGCGGCGACGTCCAAGCCATGTCGTGCGCTGGCTGGGTTTTCAAAAAGCCTACGATCGTTGAACAAGCTTTCAATCCAGCCAAGGCAGCATGCCAGCGAAACGCGCCGCGTCGAGCGTCCACGCCTCGGTTTGCATGACGTTGGTCCAAGCCTCGGCGTCCTGGGTGAAGATCCAGTCGAACTCCAAGCCCATCAACCGGGTGATGTCGTAATAGAATGGATCGACGCGCCGGTTGGTGAACATGCTGACCCGGGTGCCCGGGCGCATGAACACCGTGTTGGCCAGCGCCGCCCCCATTGGCCCCAACACGTGGTCGGCACCGTGAAATGCCGCAATCTGCTCGGGAAAGCTGAGCGTCGACGGCTCGATCACAT
>CAXTJW010000470.1:0-3252 GCA_964244305.1 uncultured Acetobacteraceae bacterium | reverse complement strand
ACCCAGGCGGCGATCTTGGCCTCGGGGATGCCGTCCATCCGCGCCAGCGTCACATGCGGCATGAACCGCCGCCGCTCGCGCTCGAATCCTGCGCGCTGCAGGGCGGTTTCGATCTTGGTCTGCAGGTGGTCGAGCTGCGGGTTGCGCTCCACCCCGACCCAAAGGCTGTTGACCCGGCCGCCCTTCTCGAACGTGCCGGCGCCCTTCAACTGCAGCGTGAACCCCGGCGCGCGCAGCCCGGCCAGCGCCAGGTCCACCTCCTCGGCGCGATAGCCCGGCAGTTCGCCGATGAACCGCAGCGTGACGTGGTAATTCTCCGGCGCGACCCAGCGCGCACCCGGCAGGCCGCCCGCCATCCACGACAGCCGCTCCCGCAGCGAGTTCGGCAGCTCCAGTGCCACGAACAGCCGCATCACCGCGCCTCGTTGGCCGCAGCGACCAGCCGCTCCATCATCGGCAGCAGCCGCGCGACCTCCAGGCGCACGCCTTCGGGGTTGGGATGGATGCGGTCGCCCTGGTTGAGCGCCGGGTCGCCGGCGATGCCCTGCAGGAAGAACGGGTCGAACAGCACGCCGGGCCGCTTGCCCAATCGGGTGAACACGGCCTTATACGCGTCGCCGTACTCCGCGCCGAGGTTGGGCGGGGCCAGCATGCCGGACAGCAGCACCGGCACCTTCCGCGCCGCCAGCGTGTCCAGGATCGCGGCCAGGTTCGTCTCCATGTTGGCGGGGCTGGTGCCGCGCAGGGCGTCGTTGGCGCCCAATTCGACCAGCGCCGCGTCCACCCCGTCGCCCAGCGCCCAATCGAGCCGCGCCCGCCCCCCCGCCGTCGTGTCGCCCGACACCGCCGCGTCCACCAAGGTCACGTCCAGCCCGCGCGAGCGCAGCGCCGCCTGCATCACCGCCTGGAACCCCTCCGGCTGCGACAGGCCATAACCGGCCGTCAGGCTATCGCCGAGTACGAGGACACGGGTCGTGCGCGCCTGCGCCGGCGCACCCGTCAAAGCAGCAGTCAAAAAAGCCAACAGGCCGAGCAGCGCGACATTGGCCAGCCATGCGCGCGCGCCATATGGGGTCGTTATGGACATATCTATGGCTCACCCTGCTGCGCCCCTGGTGCGGGTGCGGGACCTGCGCTTGACCGTGCCCTCCGCGGCCGGACCGGTCAATATTCTCGGCGGACCCGATTTTGCGATCAGCCTCGATATAGGGGCTGGCGAGGCTGTCGGCATCATCGGACCCTCTGGATCGGGCAAGACCAGCCTGTTGATGGTGCTGGCCGGGTTGGAAAAGGCAACCAGCGGCAGCGTCGAAGTCGCCGGACAGGAGCTGACGCGACTCGACGAGGACGCGCTGGCGCGGTTCAGGCGCGACAACATCGGCATCGTGTTCCAGGCGTTCCATTTGATCCCGACCATGACGGCGCTGGAGAACGTGTCGGTGCCGCTGGAACTCGCCGGGGTGCGCGACGCGGAGAAGCGTGCTGCCGACAGCCTGGCCTCCGTGGGGCTGGCGCACCGGCTGACGCACTTGCCGGGGCAGCTTTCGGGCGGCGAGCAGCAGCGGGTCGCGCTTGCCCGCGCTTTCGCGCCGCGCCCGCGCCTGCTGTTGGCGGACGAGCCCACGGGCAACCTCGACGTCGCCACTGGCCGCACGGTGATGGACCTGCTGTTTGGCATGCAGGCCGGCGCCGACACCACCTTGCTGCTCATCACCCATGACCCGGCGCTTGCCGCCCGCTGCGACCGCCGCATCCGCATCGCCGATGGCCGCGTCGGCGTGCCCGCATGATCGCGCTGCGCTTCGCGATGCGGGAGTTGCGCGGCGGCGTGCGCGGCCTGCGCATCGTGCTGGCGTGCCTGGCGCTCGGCGTCGGCGCGATTGCGGCGGTGGGCAGCCTGCGCGAGGGCATCGACCGCGGCCTCTCGACCGAGGGCCGCCGCATCCTGGGCGGCGACCTCGAAATCCAGTCCGGCGCCCAGGCCCTGCCGGACAGCCTGCGCGAGTGGCTGCGCGCCCGCAGCGGCCAGGTCTCCGACATCGTGCAAATGCGCTCGATGCTGGTTGCGCCCGGTCCCGATGGCGCATCCGGCGAGCGGCAGCTCGTTGAACTGAAAGCGGTCGACGCCGCCTACCCGTTGGTTGGAGCCGCTACGGTCTCGGCCGGCACGCTGCAGGACGCGTTGGCGTTGAAGGACGGAGTCGCCGGCCTCGTCGCCGAGCAGGTCGTGCTGGACCGGCTCGATGTGCAGCCCGGCGCGCTGCTCCGCGTGGGCAACAGCACGGTGCAGCTGCGCGGCGTGCTGTTGAACGAGCCCGACCGGGTCGCGACGCCCACCATCCTCGGCCCGCGCGCCGTGATTTCCGCGGCAGCGCTGCCGGCGACCGGACTGGTGCAGCCGGGTTCGTTGCTGAATTACGACCTGCGCGTCGTGTTGCCCATTGGGACGGACATCGCTGCGACGACGGCCGCGCTGCATGACGCCTTCCCCGACCAAGGCTGGCGCATCCGCAATGCGTCCGAGGCAGCGCCCGGCGTCGCGCGTTTCATCGACCAGACCAGCCTGTTCATGACCCTGGTCGGCCTGACCGCGTTGCTGGTGGGCGGCATCGGCGTTGCGACCGGCGTGCGGGCGTGGCTGGAGGCGCGGGCGCGGACCATCGCCACCCTGCGCTGCCTCGGCGCCGCCACCCGGACCATCTTCGCGGTGTTCCTGATCCAGGTGTTGGCGCTGTCGGCGTTGGGCATCCTGATTGGCGTGGCGGCCGGTGCGGCGCTGCCGGTCGCGGGCGTCATGCTGTTCGGCGACGCGCTGCCGGTTCCGCCGCAGGTGGGTCTGTATCCGCGGTCCCTGGCGTTGGCGGCGGCATATGGGCTGCTGACGGCGGCGGCTTTTGCGTTGTGGCCGCTGGCCCGCGCCTCGCAAATCCCCGGGGCGGCGCTGTTCCGCGACGCGTTGCTGCCGACACGGCTGCGCGCCCGGCCCTGGCTGCTGCTGACCCAGGCCGGGCTGGTGGCCGCGTTGGTCGGGCTGACGGTCGCCGCTTCGCCGGAACGCGGCTTCGCGCTGTGGTTCTGCGGCGGCGCAATGGCGACTCTGCTGCTGTTCCGCGTCGGCGGCAGTGCGCTCATGGCCCTCGCGCGCCGTGCCCCGCGGCTGTCCGCACCCTGGGCGCGCCTGGGCGTTGCCAATCTTTACCGCCCCGGCGCGGCCACGCCGCTGATGCTGGTCTCGCTGGGCCTCGGCCTCTC
>CAXTJW010000469.1:0-3253 GCA_964244305.1 uncultured Acetobacteraceae bacterium | reverse complement strand
CCGCCGAGCCCGATAGCTACGAGACCCGCTTTCGTGAGAGCTGGCTGTTCGAGGAACTGCAGGGCGCGCGCAACATCCGGCCGGCGTTTGCGAAACTGGGCCTGTATGGCGGCATCGCCTACTCCGCCGTCGACACCTACTTGCTGCGCGGCCGCGCGCCGTGGACGATGCACCATGCCCACGCCGACCATGAGGGGCTACGCCTGGCCAAGGATGCGCCGCGCATCGATTATCCAAAGCCCGATGGGACGCTGACGTTCGACCGGCTGTCCTCCGTGTTCATCAGCAACACGAACCACGCCGAGGACCAGCCTCCGCACCTTCAGTTGAGCGACCCCAGCAAGTGGCTCGGAGTGAATTGGAACGAATACGCCAGCCCGGAAAGCCGGTATTGCCCGGCCGGCGTATACGAGGCCGTCGACGTCGAGCAGGGCGCGCCGCGGCTGCAGATCAACGCGCAAAACTGCGTGCACTGCAAGACGTGCGATATCAAGGACCCGACGCAGAACATCAATTGGGCAGTGCCGGAGGGCAGCGGCGGGCCCAACTACCCGAGTGGCATGTAGCTCAATGCAGCAACTTACGCAGCGGTTCGGCCGCTTGGCGCTGGTGGCGGTGGCTCTGCTGGCGTGCGGGGCCGCGAACGACTTCGGTCAGGAGGACGCGTCCGGAACGTCGCATTACGTGCCGAATGGGGCGTTTGGCGACTACCTGACGGGACGGTTCGCGGGGCAGCAGAGCGACCTGGACGTCGCCGCCGACCGTCTGGAGGCGACGCTGACTCTGGATAACGGGGTGCCGGAGCTGGCGAACCAGGCGTTCATCGCTGCCGTCATGGCCGGCCGGCCCAGCGCTACGCGGCTGGCGATGGGCGTGCCCGACAATGCGGTGGCCGAACTGGTCCTCGCCGATCGGGACGCCCGGGCCGAGAACTGGGAACAGGCCAAGATGCGTTTCACCGGCCTGCCGACGCAGGGGCTGACGCAGATCCTGCGGCCTCTATTGATCGCCTGGTCGGACGAAGGCGCCGATCACCCCAGTGCCGCTTTGGCCGAGCTGCAGCCCGCGCTGGACGAGCAACGTTTCCGCGGCGCCATGGCGCTGCACGCGGCGCTGATTGCCGACCTCGGCGGATTGAAGCCCGATGCCGACCGGCTCTATCGGGTTGCGCAGGCGGAGTATGGCGGCCTCAATATCCGGCTCGGCCAGATTTTGGCGAGCTGGCAGGCGCGGCAAGGCAACCTCGACGAGGCACGAGGCATCCTGCGCGACATGGTGGGCGTGAACGGCGATTTGGCGTTGGCCCGTTCGGCACTGGAGCGGGACATCGCGGAACCGGCGGTCCACAACGCGACGGACGGGATCGCCGAGACCTATCTTGCTATGGCTGCGACGCTGCGGCAGCAGAACGCCAACGACTCCGCCCAGGTACTGCTGCGTCTAGCCCTCGATCTGCGCGGTGATTTCACTGCGGCGCGGCTGCTGCTGTCCGACATCCAGGAGACCGGCAAACGGACCCAGGCGGCTCTCGATACCCTGGCAAGCGTGTTGCCGTCGGACCCGCTCGCGGCGGTGGTTGCGTTGCGCCGGGCCAATTTGCTGGAGGGTTTGGGGCGGCAGGAGGAGGCGTTCAAGATACTTGAGGCGCTGGCCCGGGACTTTCCGGACCGGCCGGAGCCGCTGGCACAGATTGCCGACAGCCTGCGCCTGCACAATCATTTCAACGAGGCGGTGACGGCCTATGACCGCGCGGTCGCCCGCATCGGCACGCCGACCCGGGCAAATTGGCCGCTATTCTATGAACGCGGCGTCGCTTTGGAACGCGCTGGCGAGTGGCCGAAAGCCGAGGCGGATTTCCAGTATGCCCTGCAGCTCGCGCCGGACCAGCCGAATGTGCTGAACTATCTCGGCTACGCCTGGGTGGAGCAGGGCCAGCATTTGGATCAGGCCCGGCAGATGATCGAGCGTGCCGTCGAGCAGCGGCCCAACGACGGCGCGTTCGTCGACAGCCTGGGCTGGACGCTGCTGCGACAGGGCGATACCGCGGGGGCGTTGAAAAACCTGGAACGTGCCGTCGAGCTGCAACCGGAGGACTCGACGATCAATGCGCATTTCGGCGACGTGCTCGATGCGGTCGGCCGGCGGCGGGAGGCGGAGTTTCAATGGCGCCGCGCCTTGAACCTGAACCCGGAGCCTGAGGACCTGGCGCGCATCGAGAGCAAGCTGCGCGGCGTTCAGGCTGCCCCGCCAGGCCCGGCCGCAAGTTCCGGCACTACACCTTAGAAGGTGCTGACCGAGGCTGCGCCGGCGAAGGTCAATCTGTATCTGCACGTCGTTGGCCGGCGGGCCGATGGGTATCATTTGCTGGACAGCGTTGCCGTCTTCCCCGGCGCGGCCGACATAATGCAGGCGACGCCGGCGGACACGATGACGCTCGAAATCACCGGCCCGTGCGGCATTGGGTTGGAGAACGGGCCGGACAACTTGGTGCTGCGAGCGGCTCAGGCGTTGACGGCTGCGGCTGGAGTAACGAGCGGCGCGCGACTAACACTGGAAAAACGGCTGCCGGTGGCGAGCGGGATCGGCGGCGGTTCGGCCGATGCCGCGGCTACCTTGCGGGTGCTGGCCCGGCTTTGGGACGTGCGCCTGCCCACGGACCGCATGCATATGATCGCGCAGGGCCTGGGCGCGGACGTGCCGGTCTGCCTCGCAAGCCGTCGGGCGCGCATGCAGGGGATCGGCGAGATCCTGGTTCCTGCGCCGGGGCTGCCGGCGTGCGGGATGGTGCTGCTCAACCCCCGTGCAGCGGTGTCGACACCGGCAGTGTTTCGTGCCCGGCAAAGCGCGTTCTCCGGCGTCCCACGGCTTCCGGCCGCCTGGACCGATGCAGCGGCGATGGCCGCAGATCTGGCGCAACTCAGCAACGACCTGGAGGCTCCTGCGATGGCGCTTTGCCCGGCCATCGCCCCAGTGCTGGACTGGCTGCGCGCCCGGCCCGGCTGCCTGCTGGCGCGCATGAGCGGATCGGGCGCCACCTGCTTCGGCCTGTTCGACAACGCGGATGCCGCGGCGACGGTGGCGGCGCAGGCGCCCGTATCCTGGTGGGCGTGGGGCGGCGCGATGTTGGGCGACGCTCGGGGCTTTACGGAAGGGTCTCGCACCCCCTATTGACAGCATCGGCAATGGTCGCGGCCGGTAATGGGGCGTCGCCAAGCGGTAAGGCAGCGGACTTTGAATCCGCCATTCGAAGGTT
>CAXTJW010000468.1:0-3255 GCA_964244305.1 uncultured Acetobacteraceae bacterium | reverse complement strand
GGCGGCGATGATCACCACGATCGGCGTCTCCTACGTGCTGTTCAACGTCGTGCTGTTGACGCTCGGAACGGACGCGAAGAACTTTCCCAATCCGCTGCCGCCTGTTGCATGGCATATCGGCGGGGCGGTGCTGCGGCTGCGAGAGGTCCTGATCTGGGTCATCGCCGTGGCGCTGATGGCCGGGCTGACCTACTTCGTGCAATACACCCGGCTCGGCAAGGCGATGCGCGCGACGGCGCAGGATCCGGAGGCCGCGCGGATGATGGGGGTCGAGGTCGACCGCGTGGTGATGACGGCGTTCTTCCTGGGCTCGGCGCTCGCCGGCGCGTGCGGCATGATCTTCGGGCTGTATTACAACTACGCGAAGGTCGACATCGGCTTCGCCGCCGGCCTGCGCGCCTTCACCGCCGCCGTGCTGGGCGGCATCGGCAACGTGCCCGGCGCCATGCTGGGCGGCGTGGTGATCGGGCTGATCGAGGCCATCAGCGGCCAGACCGTCGGCACCGCCTGGACCGACGTCATCATCTTCAGCCTGCTGGTGCTGGTGCTGATCATACGGCCGGCCGGGCTGCTGGGCCGGCTGGCCCCGAACAAGTCCTGAGGGGGGCAAGGCGCATGGTCTCGGACGCAACCGCATTCGTCGCCCGCCCCGCAACCGGCTTCACCGTGGAACGGCGGCGGGCGCTGGCCCTCGTCGTCATTGGGGTGGCGCTGCTGCTGTTGCCGATGGTGTATGACGACGACGCGACGATCGACAGCATCGCCAACGCCCTGTCCTATGCCACCCTGGCGCTCGGGCTGAATGTGGTCGTGGGATTCGCCGGGCTGCTGGACCTCGGCTACGCGGCGTTCTTCGCCATCGGCGCGTACTACTACGGAATTCTCACGAGCTTCCAGGTGATGCCCGCCTGGAGCGAGGGCTGGGCGCCGCTGGCGTTCCTCGGCCTGGTCGAGAAGATGAACCAGGGCGGCCCCGACCTCGTGCATTTCACCCTATCGTTCTGGCTCGCGTTGCCGACGGCGGCGTTGGTCAGCGCGGCGTTCGGCGTGTGCTTCGGCGCGCCCACCTTGCGACTGCGCGGCGACTACTTGGCCATCGTCACCCTCGGTTTCGGCGAGATCGTGCCGATCGTGGCGCGCAACATGGACGGCATCACCAACGGCGCCGCCGGGCTGAACGGGATACAGGCGCCACGGCTGTTCGGCCACAGCTTCGGCGTGGACTCGACACCTTATTACTATGTCGGCCTCGGCCTCGTCGCACTGTTGATTTTCGTCTCGACCCGGCTGCGCCAAAGCCGCGTCGGCCGGGCCTGGATGGCGATCCGCGAGGACGAGACCGCCGCCAATGCGATGGGGGTCAACCCGGTGCGGTTCAAGCTGCTGGCCTTCGCCATCGGCGCCGCGTTCGCCGGCATGACGGGCGTGTTCTTCGTCGCCAAGCTGCAGACCGCGACGCCGGAGATGTTCAACTTCAACGTGTCGTCCATGTTGCTGGTCATGGTCGTGCTGGGCGGCATGGGCAGCGTCTGGGGCGTCGTGGTCGGCGCCGTGCTGCTGCAATTGATGCAGACGTGGTTCCTGCCGCAGCTCACGGGATGGCTGAACCGGTTGGGCGAGGCGGTGGGCAACCCGTTCCTGACCAGCATCGACCTGGTGCAGTGGACGCAGCTGTTCTTCGGCATCATCCTGATCGGCATGATGCTGTTTCGGCGGGAAGGGATCATTCCCGCGACCCGCAAGACGCCGGCGCTGGCGTTCGCGGCGCAGCATGCCGAGGTGACGCGCGGCGGGTTCCTGCATCTGGACCGCATTCCGCGCTGGGAGGCCGGCCAGGGCGCGCTGGACATCCGCGGCGTCACGGTGCGGTTCGGCGGGCTGGTGGCATTGGACGGCATCGACCTGACTGTGCCGGCGGGCGGCGTGGTGGCGGTGATCGGGCCCAACGGGTCCGGCAAGTCGACGCTGTTCAACGTGATCACCGGGCTGGTTCCGGCCCATTCCGGCTCGATCGTGTTCGAGGGCAGAGAACTGCTGGGCCTGCCGCCGCACCAGGTTCTGGCGCGCGGGGTGGCGCGGACGTTCCAGAATATCCGGCTGTTCCCGAACCTCACGGTGCTGGAGAACGTGATGGTCGGGCGGCATGCCCGGCTGCGCAGCGGCGCGGTCGCGTCGGTGCTGCACACGCCCGGCAACCGCGCGGAGGAGCGGGCGGCGCAGGCCTCGGTGCTGGACCTGATCGCGATGTTCGGCAACCGGCTGGCGCCGCGCATCGGGCAGGTGGTGAGCGGGCTGTCATATGCGAACCGGCGCCGGGTGGAGATCGCCCGGGCATTGGCGTCGCGTCCGCACATCCTTTTGTTGGACGAGCCCACCGCGGGGATGAACCCGGCCGAGACGCTGGAGCTCGCCGAACAGATCAAATCGCTGCACGCGATGGGGCTGACGATCTTGATCATCGAGCACAAGCTCGATGTGGTGACGACGCTGGCCGATACGGTGGTGGTGCTCGACCACGGGGTGAAGATCGCCGAGGGCCGGCCGGAGGAGATCCGGCGCAACGAGCAGGTGCTGACGGCCTATCTGGGCCGTGCCGCCCGGGCTGCGGTGATGGAGGCCGATGGTGTCGTCTGACCTTACGCCTTTACTGCAGTTCCGCGACGTGAACACGCATTACGGCGACCTGCACGTGCTGAAGGACGTGAACTACACGATCGCGGCCGGGGAGATTGTTTCCCTGTTGGGCGGCAATGCCTGCGGCAAGTCGACGACGATGAAGACCATCATGGGCGTGGTGCGGCCGACCAGCGGGTCGGTGCTGTTCGACGGCAAGCCGATCGAGCGGCTGTCGACCAGCGCCCGGGTCAAGCGCGGCATCGCCCCGGTGCTGGAGGCGCGGCGGCTGTTTCCGCGCATGACGGTGTATGAGAATTTGGAGATGGGCGCGTATACGCAGCCGCGCGGGACCGGGTTCGATGAGGATTTGGAGCGGGTGTATGGGCTGTTTCCGCGGGTGAAGGAGCGGCGCGGGCAGCTTGCCGGCACGCTGTCGGGCGGGGAGCAGCAGATGGTGGCGATCGGGCGGGCGCTGATGGGGCGGCCGCGGCTGATCTGCATGGACGAGCCTTCGATGGGGCTGTCGCCGCTGTATGTGGAGCAGGTGTTCGACATCATCCAGGCGATCAACCGCCAGGGCACGACGATCTTCATGGTGGAGCAGAATGCCGCGATGGCGCTGCAGATCGCGCACCGGGC
>CAXTJW010000467.1:0-3256 GCA_964244305.1 uncultured Acetobacteraceae bacterium | reverse complement strand
GCCATCCAATCCAGCAGCTCGACCGTATGGATCACCGGCACGCCGCCCGAAAGCTGGGTGATGCAGCCGATGTTGCCCGCCGCGATCAAATCCGGCCGAGTCGCGGCGATGTTGGCCAGCTTGCGTTCCCGCAGCCGTCCGGCGATCGCCGGCTGCACCAAGTTATAAGTCCCCGCCGAGCCGCAGCACAGATGCCCCTCCGCCGGCTCCACAACGGTGAACCCGGCCCGACGCAGCAGCGCCTTCGGCTCCGCCACTACCCGCTGCCCGTGCTGCAGGCTGCACGCCGCATGATACGCCACCCGCAACTCCGGCTTCTCCCGCGTCGGCGCGTAGTCCACGGTCGCGAGGTACTCGGAGATATCCATGGCCAGCCCAGACACCCGCTCCGCACGCATCGCCCACTCCGCAGTCTCAGAGCGGAACATGAAGCCGTAATCCTTCACGGTGGTGCCGCAGCCGCTGGTGTTGACCAATATGGCGTCGAGCCCGTCGCCTTCGATCTCGCGGGTCCAGCCCGCGATGTTGGCACGAGCGCTGGCCATGGCCGGGTCGTGCCGGCCCATGTGGTGGGTCAACGCGCCGCAGCAGCCGACGCCGCGGGCGATCACGACCTCGATCCCCATGCGGGTCAGCAGCCGGATCGTCGCCTCGTTAATCGACGGCGCCAGCACCGTTTGAGCGCAGCCGGCCAGCAGCGCCACCCGGCCCCGACGTACGCCCTCGGCCCGATGCACCTGCGGCGACTGCATCCCGCTCGACGGCGGCAACCGCGGCGGTGCCAGGTCCAGCATCGCATGCACCCGGTCGCCCAGCGTGCTGCCGCGCGGGATGAGCCCACGCAATGGCCGCGCCACCCGCGCGCCCAGCACCGCCATCCGGAACAGCCCCGGCCGCGGCAGCACGAGCTGCAGCACATTCCGCAGCATCCGCTCGTGCCAGGGCCGGGTGTAGGTGTTCTCGATATACTCGCGCGCGTGGTCCACGAGGTGCATGTAGTTCACGCCCGAGGGACAAGTGGTCATGCAGGCGAGGCAGGACAAACAGCGGTCGACATGGCGCACGACCTCCTCGGTCGCCGGCCGCCCGCTTTCGAGCATGTCCTTGATTAGATAAATGCGCCCGCGCGGGCTATCGAGCTCGTCGCCCAGCAGCACGAACGTGGGGCAGGTCGCGGTGCAGAACCCGCAATGCACGCAGGTCCGCAGCACCTGGTTGCTGGATGCGGTGTTGGGATCGGCGAGCTGCTCGGAGGTGAAATTCGTTTGCATGATATTGGACGGATCCCAGCTTATTTCTGTTAGACACCAGCGTAGAGACGGCCGGGGTTGAGGATGCCGCCCGGGTCCATCGCGGCCTTCACGCGCCGGGTGATGTGCGCCAGCGCGGCGGCCTCGGGCGGCACGACATCCACGGCGGCGCGCATTGGCTCCGGTGCGCGCAGCACGGTCCAGGTGCCGCGCCCGGCGAGCGCCGCCGCCATGACCCGGTCATGCAGCGCAACGGCGCCCGCGACCCAAACCAATCCGCCGCCCCAATCCAGGAAACAGCGCGCGCCCGCCGCCTCCAGCGCCGCCACCGCCGCCGGGCCGTTCGATGGCCGCACCGACACGCGCCAGATCGCATCAGCCGGGTCGGCGCGCAGCGGCACGGCGTCGCGCACCGCCAGCCACGCGGCCCGGCTCGTGCTGTCATCCAGCAGCACGGTCGGGCCGAACGCCGCGAGGTCGGTCTTCAGCCGGCCCAGGCGATATTCGACGCTTTTGGCGAAATCCTCGATCCGCACCAACGCCACGTCGCCGCGCCCTGCGAGTTCCGGCACCCGGTCCGCCGCCGCAGCCGGCAGCCAAGCGGCACCCGACACGCCGTAGGGCGAGCCCAGCGCCGCAGACAATGCTGCAACCCCGCGCACCGCATCCAGCCCCGGCAGCAGCAGCGATCCCGTCAGCTCCGCCCGCGGCAGTACCTTCAGCGTCACCTCGGTAATGACCGCGAGCGTCCCGTAGCTGCCGGTCAGCAACTTGCACAAATCGAGCCCGGTCACGTTCTTAAGCACACGCCCGCCGGACCGGATGACCTCGCCGGCGCCGTTCACCGCGCGGATGCCCATCACATGATCCCGCATCGCCCCCCACGCGACCCGGCGCGGTCCCGACAGATTGGTCGCAACCACGCCGCCCAAAGTCTGCTCGCCCTCGGTGCCCAGCAGCGCGGCAAGGTTCGGTGGCTCGGCGATGATGCCCTGGCCGCCCTCCGCAAGCTTCGCCTCCAGGTCGGGGATCGTGATCCCGGCGCCTGCGGACACGATCAGTTCCTGTGGCGAGTACAGCGACACGGCATCGAGGTTGCGCGTCGATAGCTCACGCGCCGCCTGCACCGGGCGCAGCATCCCCGCCTTGGTGCCGCGGCCCTTGATCAGCAGCGGCTCATTCGCCGCGTGCGCCGCCCGGACCGCCTCGACGATTCCATCCTCATGCGCAGGGGCCAAAGCGCCGCTCACGCCGGACACGTCACACGGCGGCGGGCAGGGGGGCCGGCGCGTCGATCAGCGGGAACACCTTGCTCGGGTTGAGCAGCCATTCCGGGTCGAAGGCCGACTTGATCCGGCGCTGTTGATCGAGCTCGATCCCGGTAAACTGCACCGGCATCAGGTCGCGCTTCTCGACGCCGACCCCATGCTCCCCGGTCAGGCAGCCGCCGACCTCGACGCACAGCTTTAGGATGTCGGCGCCGAACGCCTCCGCGTGCTCGAAATTGCCGGGAAGGTTGGCGTCGAACATGATCAGCGGATGCAGGTTGCCGTCGCCGGCATGGAAGATGTTGGCGACCTTGAGGCCATAGGCGTCGCTCATCTCGCCGATCCGCCGCAGCACGAACGGCAGCTGTCCGGTCGGGATCGTGCCGTCCATGCACAAATAATCCGGGCTGATGCGCCCAACCGCGCCGAACGCGCCCTTGCGGCCCTTCCAGATTGCGATGCTTTCCTCCGCCGACTGGCTAACCCGCAGGCTGATGGGGTGGAACGGCTCGCACAGCGCGGCGATCCGGCCCAGCAAATCGTCCTGCTCGGCGACACTGCCCTCGACCTCGATGATCAGCATCGCCTCAGCGTCCAGCGGATAGCCGGCATGGGCGAACGCTTCGCACGCGTGGATGGCGGGCCGGTCCATGAACTCGAGCGCCACCGGGATGATGCCGGACCCGATGATCGCGTCGACCGCGCGCCCGGCGGTTTCGTTGGCGTCGAACGCCACCA